>JAFWFB010000029.1 GCA_017512625.1 Erysipelotrichaceae bacterium | reverse complement strand
CTATAGTGAAGATCTGGATCCGGCCATCACTACCACAATGGTCAGTGAAACAGCTGCTGATCTGCAAGGCTTATCCGGCGTAGACAGCGCTAAAGCCGAACTTACCACCTCGACCCTTAGGGTCTATCTGGATACCACTGATTCCTATAACGAGGAAAATCTTCTGGAAATGGCTAAGACTGCCTATCAGAAGATCGATCAGTCCCTGGGTATCAAGACTTATTTCACTACATCGTCTACCAAGAAGATGTATGACCTCGAACTACACCTGTTTAATACCGCTGATACCTCGGCTGAGAATTTCGCCTATGTCATCCTGACCCGCAATTCCAACAGCCATAAGGAGGAAGGCTATGACCTTCAGGCCGTAACGATCGCCAATGATCCGGAACTGGCTGAAGCCTTAAGACAGGCTGTCGAAAACCGCAATTAATAACTTATAAATATGAAAAATCAGATCATTAAAGGAAAGTGTATCGATCTTAACAGCTTCGGTCTTGGAGTTGTCAAGAACGACGGATATGTCATCTTTGTCAAGGAGATGGCACCCGGAGATGAAGCCCTGGTTAAAATAACCAAGGATCAGAAATCCTACGCTTACGCTGTGATCGAGAAGATGCTGGAAGAAGGACCGAACCGAATCGAGTCCGACTGTCCGATCGCTTACAAATGCGGAGGCTGTAACCTCCGCTTTTTGAAATATGAATGCGAACTTGAATACAAGCGAAAGTATGTACAAAACATCTTAAAGGATTATCCGATCGCTGCCATCCATTCCTGCGAGACTGAGCGTTACCGGAATAAGATGCAGGTGCCGGTGGTTGGTGAGAAGATGGGCTTTTACCGCAGTCATTCCCATGATCCGGTGGATTTTGATGATTGTCTTTTACATTCGAAGTTAAGCAATCAGATCCTTTCCCTGATCAAGGAAAAGATCAAGGAGTACGGATTAAGTGCGGATATCCGTCATATCTTCATCCGCCATTTTCTTTCAACCAAGCAGGTCATGGTCGCGATCATCGCCAATAAGCCAGAAGTTGATGGCCTTAAAAGACTGGTAGATGATCTAAAACAGTTTGAAGAGATCAAGTCGGTGATCTTTAATTACAAGCAAAAGGATGATAATATGATCATCGATTATTCCTATCCTGATCAGATCCTTTATGGCAAGGACTATATCGAGGATGACCTCAATGGTTTGATATTGAGAGTCCCTTTCAAATCTTTCTATCAGGTCAACCGGGAAGTGATGCTTAAGATCTATGATAAGATCAGGCAATATGTGATCCAAAGCGGGGCGAAGAAGGTACTGGAGCTCTATTCCGGTATCGGTTCGATCGGTCTATATATCGCCGATGCCTGTAAGGAGGTCTATGGCGTGGAGATCATCAAAGATTCAGTAGAGATCGCCAAGACCAACGCCAGGATCAATCAGATAAGCAACTATCAGGCACTATTAAGCGATGCTAAGGATGGCATTGAAAAACATCTGAAGGACAAGGATCTGGTCATCGTCGATCCACCGAGAAAAGGACTTAGCATCGAAGTGATAAATGGCCTGGTCAACAGCGACATCAAACATCTGATCTATGTCTCCTGCAATCCGAATACTCTAAACAGGGATCTTAACCTGTTAAAAGAAGGCGGATTCAAGGTGGGTGATCCGGAACTCTTCGACATGTTCAAGCGGACTGTCCATATCGAGACCCTGTGTCATTTATATCGTTAAAGAGAAGTAAATAAAACGTTTCTATACTATAAGCGCGTACATACAGCTTTTGCTATTCACAGTGACACTTTTACTTTTATTTAAGCTCTGAAAAGAGTAGAATATAAAAGTAAAATGTAAAAAGAATTGAGGAGGAGTGCGTTAATGAAAAAGTTTTTAACGTTTATTGTTGCTATAGTTCTGACTCTGGGCATCATGCCGGTGCAATTGATGGCAGAGAAGATGTTACGATCAAAGAAT
>JAFWFB010000028.1 GCA_017512625.1 Erysipelotrichaceae bacterium | reverse complement strand
TTCATTCATGTTTATCACCTTAAAACTCAAACATTATAACATCTTACCATTACTTAAGACAAAAGATATTTTCGTGATCAGCAGATCGATGCCGACCGCATTGCTTGCACCTTCCGGAATGATGATGTCCGCATAGCGCTTGCTTGGTTCGATAAAGGAATCATGCATTACCTTAACGGTACTGGTATATTGCTCAATGACTGATTCCATCGTTCTGGCTCTTTTATTGATATCTCTTTTCAGTCTTCTGATAAAACGGATATCAGCATCGGTATCGATGAAGATCTTGATATCAAGCAGTTCTCTTAACTTAGCATCTTCCAGTACAAATAATCCTTCAACGATGATGACATCAGCCGGATTTACGATCTCCGTCTTATTGGAACGGTTATGGACAGTGAAGTCATAGGTAGGCTTCATTATCGTCTTTCCGGCGATCAGATCATTGATGTGCTCGATCAAAAGATCGTGGTCGAAGGCCAACGGATGATCATAATTGGTCTTCACTCTTTCTTCCATGGTCAGATGAGACTGATCTTTATAATAGTCGTCCTCTCTGATCAAAACAACAGAATTGGTATCATCGAAAGCATCGACGATCTTCTTGGCGATCGATGTCTTTCCGGAAGCTGTACCGCCAGCTATTCCGATTACGACTGATTTGTTCATAATTACCCCTTAATTACCGTTTAAATAGGTTGCAATATTGTATTCGTGTTCATTGATATCTCTGGCGAAATAGGTAACGCCATTTACACCGATGAAGAAATAATAATCAGAATCAGCCGGATGCAATACCGAATAGATCGCATCTTCGCCTGGATTAAGGATCGGTCCCGGAGGAAGACCTGGATTAGCATATGTATCGTATGGATCGTTGTAATCAAGAGTTACTTCACACTTACGCCAGTCATCATCTCTTTCCTGTCCGATGACATAACATCTGGTGACTGATGATTCAAGATAGCCCCAGTTAGGATCGTTAAGACGGTTGAAGAATACCGAGGCGATCGTAGGCATATCCTTGATCGAACCGGATTCATACTGAATGATCGAGGCCAGGGTAAAGATCTCGTTTATGGTTAGATCACTGTTATTGAAATCATCCTCATATTTCCTGTAGATCTCCATCGTGCGGTTAAGGATCGTTTCCGTGACTGCTTCTTTAGTCGTATCACGATAGAAATTATAAGTATCAGGGAAAAGATAGCCTTCCATCAGGATCTTTACATTTTCGTTAAGATTTTCATCAGTAAGGAAAGGATATTTTGCCTGATAGAAACGATAGACATCAGGATCATTCCAGTATTCCATCAGTTCATCGTAGGAAAGATTGGTATTCTCACTGATCGTTCTGGCGATATGCTTGCACCAGTCACCTTCGATAAAGGTAACGGTAACGGTATCGTATTCAAGGTTACGGCTATCGCTTAGATAGGCGATGACCCCATCCAGATCCAGTCCCGCCGGGATGGTAAAATCACCGGCTAGGAAGGAGACATCCTTTTTGAATAAGCGGATATAGTAATAAGCGATATCAGCATTGTTGATAACGCCTTCTTCCTTAAGCTTGTAAAGGGTATCCTTGACGGAACCTGACAGTTCGAATTTTGTCTCTGTGGTCTTATCGCTTGGTCCCAAAGCGTTTTTAACGCTTAATCCGCCAAGCACAACTACGACCAGAAGCAAGATCACAAATACCCTTAAAAGTAATTTGGTAAATTTATTCATCTTCGTCCTCTCCGCTGAGATTATCGATCATTTCCTGGATGACTTCCAGGATCTTGACATCTTCCACTTCGAAAAGATTTCCCTGATCATCATACTCAAATGCATAATAGTCTTCATTGTTATCGGTGACGACCACATATTCCTTCTCATTTTCCGGATATTTAAAGGTGAAGGCGATATCCATCGCGATCTCCTGTCCGTTTTCACCACTGATATATATCTTATTGTCCATTAAAAAACCTCTTTGATCTTTGATGCAAATAAAAGCATTTGCAAGACCAACACTTATTCTTTCCTAGCTTTAAAGCTTATAACGCTTAGATATGTTCTATATAGAAGCGTACAAGCTCTTCAATGATCTCGTAACGTTCGACTGACTGAATGATGGTCCTGGCATTCTTATGACTGGATATATATGCGGGGTCATTGGATACCAGATAACCGGTGATCTGACTTGAGTAGTTGTAGCCACGTTCCTCAAGAGCGTTTTTGGTAGTCAGAAGAACATCCTTGATGATCTCTCTTTTCAAAGAGTCCTTATCAAAAGCAACGGTGTCTTTATTATTAGGATTCATATAATTCTCCTTATTTGAATTATAACACGTTAAAGCTCTCTGATTTTATTTTCAACCAAGCTTAGAACTTCATCGAGTCTGCCATTGGCATTGGCGCCGGCCATAGCCAGATCAGGCTTACCGCCACCATTTCCGCCGCAAAGCGAAGCCGCGTATTTAACGATGTCTCCGGCTTTAAACTTGTCGGTGATCTGTTTATTGATGGCACAGGCAAAGTTGTATTTGCCATCCTTTTCTCTGGCAAAGAAGACCAGCGAATGATCGACCTTGTCTCTTGTCGATGAAGCGAAATCACGCAGATCGCCATCATATTTGACGGTCTTGATGAGATAGCTGATGCCATTAACCTGTTTGAACTCAGACTTAAGGCTGTCTGCTTCCAGGTTATTTAGTTTGGTATTGAGGTTACCGATCTCCTTGGATAAGGAAGCGTTGCTTTGCAGCAGAGAATCGATCTTGCTGTTGATGGCATTGATCGATTTGAGCTTTAACTTAGCAGCCAGGTCATTTAAAGTGTGCTGATATTCCTTAAACTGCTTGTATGCTTCATTCTTGGTAACACACTCGATACGACGGATTCCGGATCCGATCGAATCTTCGCTTACGATCTTAAACAGGTTAAGATCAGCGGTATTGGATGCATGGGTACCGCCACAGAATTCCTTGGAAACAGTGCCCATCGATACGACTCTTACCAGATCTTCGTATTTCTCGTCGAATAAGGCAATGACATCCTCTTCCTTACGGGCTTCTTCGACCGGCAAGACTTTTGTTTCGATCGGATAGGCGGCCTGGATATATTCATTGACCAGACCTTCGATCTTTTCCAGCTCTTCCGGTTCGACTTTCTGATAATGGTTGAAGTCAAATCGCGCATAGGTATCGGAAACATAGGATCCGGCCTGATGGACATGGGTTCCAAGAACTTCGCGAAGTGCTGATTGCAACAGGTGAAGTGAAGAGTGATTAGCTCTGATCTTGGTCCTTCTATCAGCATCGATCTTCATGCTTACCTTATCGCCTTCTTTTACGCTTCCCTTTTCGATGATAACGTGATGCAGGAAAGCGCCATGAGGAGCCTTGATGACATTTTTAACTTCCATCTTGAGACTATCGTTGCAGATAGATCCGGTATCGGCGATCTGTCCGCCGCTTTCGGCGTAGAATACCGACTGATCGAAGATGATGTCACCCTCGCCGGTTAACTCGTCCACTCTCTTGCCTTCAACAAATAAGGCTTTAACGGTAGCATCGCATTCATTCTGACTGTAGCCAAGGAATTCAAATGGTTCTTCATAATCCATCAAGTCCTTGGACTGGTTATGCATGGACTGTTCATTGCTTCTGGCATTTCTGGCCATTTCCTTTTGTCTTTCCATGCAGGCATTGAAACCATCGATGTCAACTTTATAGCCGAGGTCGCTGGCTGCTTCGAAGGTGATCTCTTTAGGGAATCCATAAGTATCGTAAAGGGTGAAAATGGTCTCTCCGGAAAGGATTCCGGTCTTCTCAGCTTCTTTAAGAGCATCATCGAGCAGTTTCTCACCTTTTCTTAAAGTCTTGTAGAAGGCTTCTTCTTCGGTTTTTATGAGCTGTTTTACCTTATCCATATTGTCTTTCAGATATGGATAGAATACTTTATTGTTCTCGACAACGATATCGACCAGTTTATACATGAATGGCTCGTTGATGCCCAGGTTTAAATTGAAGCGGGCAGCACGGCGAAGTACTCTTCTTAAGACATAGCCTCTTCCTTCATTGGAGAAAGTAGCGCCATCGCTTAGGGCAAAGGTAATGGTCCTGATATGGTCAGCGATGACTCTATATGCCATCTTGGCTTTATCATCGGAGTAAGGTGCCTTTGCATATTTTTCGATCTCATGAATGATAGGCAGGAAAAGATCGGTATCACAGTTGGTATCGCCCTCCTGCACCAAAGCGACCAGTCTTTCCAGACCCATGCCGGTATCAATGTTTTTCTGCGGAAGTTCCTTGTAATCTTTACGATCTACTCCTTCCTTGGCATCGTATTGAGAGAAGACGATATTCCAGACTTCGATGTAACGGTCATTTTCCATCTCTTCGAAAAACAGTTTTTCGCCTAATCCCAAAGGATCGTATTTAGGACCGCGATCGATATAGATCTCGCTGTCCGGTCCGGAAGGTCCTTCACCGATCTCCCAGTAGTTTTCCGGAGTCTTAAGGATGTGAGAAGGATCGAAACCGATGACTTCAGTCCAGATCCTGTAAGCTTCAGTATCATCGATATACACGGTTACATACATCTTCTTCGGATCGAAACCGATATAGTCAGGACTGGTCAGAAACTCGTAAGCAAACTTAAGGGCATCTTCCTTGAAATAGTCGCCGATCGAGAAGTTTCCCAGCATCTCAAAGAAGGTATGATGTCGGGCTGTCTTACCGACATTTTCAATATCATTGGTCCTGATGCATTTCTGGGCATTGGCAATGCGGTTGCTATTCGGTTTTTCTCTTCCATCGAAGTACTTCTTTAAAGCCGCGACACCGGCGTTGATCCACAAAAGGCTTGGATCGTTGATCGGTACCAGGGAAGCACCCGGTTCGATCATGTGGCCTTTGGATGCAAAGAAATCCAGGAACATCTGACGGATTTCAACTGAGCTTAGTTTTTTCATAAAGTTCTCCTTTAAAACAAAAAAGATGATACAAAGGGCGCAAGATGCACGGTACCACCTTCATTTATTACTTGATGACTTTAACGCAGTCCTACGTTGAGTATTAATCAATTAACATAAGTAGCATCACTTGCTTGA
>JAFWFB010000027.1 GCA_017512625.1 Erysipelotrichaceae bacterium | reverse complement strand
GTATTGATCGGAACGATCTTCAATGAACTTTATGGTTGCGGCTGCACACCTGAGTTGATCGCGCAGATCGGCCAGTATGCGGAAAACAATTATTTCGGCAAGCCTTGCGGACTGATGGATCAGACCGCATCAACCTGTGGAAATATCATTACGATCGATTTCAAGGATCCAAGTAAACCGATAATCAAACCGGTAAACTTCGATTTCGCTACCAGCGGTTATGCCCTTTGCATCATCGATACCGGTGCCAATCACGCCGATCTTACCGATGACTATGCAGGTATTACCATTGAAATGAAACAGATTGCTTCCCATTTCAATAAGGAAGTCTTAAGAGATGTCGATGAAAGCGACTTTTATGACAGACTTAAGGAATTAAGGGAAAGCTATGGAGATCGTGCTTGCTTAAGAGCGATCCATTTCTTCAACGAACAAAGAAGAGTTGCGGGACAGGTCAAAGCTTTAGAAGAGAATGACTTTGCTGCCTTCCTCGATCTGATCAAGGAATCAGGCAGATCATCCTGGATGATGTTGCAGAATGTTATCCCGGCCGGCTCGATCCAGCATCAAAACGTTGCCTTTGCCCTGGCTTTGGTTGAAAAGCTGCTAAGTGGCAAGGGTGCCTTCCGTGTACATGGCGGTGGTTTCGCCGGTACGATCCAGGCCTTTGTTCCTAATGATATCGTCGATACTTTCGTTAAGGAAGTTGATAAGGTCTTAGGTGAAGGTTCTTGTCAAATCATGTCTATCAGAAATACCGGTGGCGGCCTGGTGGAAGACTGTCATCTTTAAGGAATAAAAGAGAAAGGATGGATTATGAATAAATCTAAAATTTATGTAGAGAAAATGGTCATTCCTACTTACACGGAATCTCCGCGTGAAGAAATGCCTGTTTTCCCGGAAAACCGTAACCATCAGGGAATGTTTGGACGTCCGTATCCGAACAAGATCATTACTTTCGCCCAGCGTGATGAGAGAGTGGACAAGGAATATACTGTTGTCCGCCTGGAAAACGACTATATCGAAGTAATCGTTCTGCCTGAGATCGGTGGTCGTGTCTTTGGTGCCAAGGACAAGAAGACCGGTTACGAATTCCTGTATCGTCAACACGTTATCAAACCTGCCCTGATCGGTGACTATGGTTCATGGATCTCCGGTGGTGTTGAGTTCAACTGGCCGTTCCATCATCGTCCAAGCGGATTTGCTCCGGTCGACTTCATGACTGAGGAAGAGCCTGATGGAACCGTTGTCTGCTGGTTATCAGAACACGAACCGGTCGACCGTACCAAAGGTTTAGTAGGTATCGCTCTTTCACCGGATCATGCTTACTTCGAGACCAGAGTACGTTTAACCAACCGTACCCCGATGCGTCACCCATTCTTATGGTGGGCAAATGGTGCCGTTCACATCAACGAGAATTACCAGTTCTTCTTTCCACATGATGTAACCAACGTTTATTACCATGACAAGGTATCCCGCAGTGGATTCCCTAATGCTGAAGGATATACCATCAACTCACTGGATTGCACCAATAATCCGGTCGATATCTCCTGGTTAAAGAACATCCCGGATGCTAACTCATTCTTTGCCTGCGCCTCTGAATACGATTTCTTCGGCGGCTACGATCATGGCAAGAAAGCCGGTGTCGTTCACGTAGCTAACCACCATGTATCTCCTGGTAAGAAGATGTTTACCTGGGGTAATAATCAGCTTTCCAAGTCCTGGGAAGATATCCTGACCGACAAGGATGGTCCTTATTGCGAACTGATGGCCGGTTCCTATACCGATGACCAGCCGGATTTCTCCTGGCTGGAACCATATGAGACCAAAGAGTTCAAGGAATACTGGTATCCGATCGAAGAGATCAACGTTCCGGACTTTGCTAACTTAGATTGTGCCGTTCACTTCGGTGAAAAGACCCTCAATCTGATCTCTACTACCGATCTCGGTAAGGTCAAGGTCGTCTGCAGCTGCGGTGGCAAGGAATTCCTGAACAAAGAAGTTACCTTAAAGACTCTTGAACCGATCGAAGTCAAGTGGAAGAAGCCGGAAGGCTACATCACCATCGTGATCACTGATGAATCAGGCAAGGTCGTTCTGGAATATGAAGATCTTAAACCTGATACCTTAAAGATCCCGCCACTGCGTACCCGTATCGGTTCTGCATACGACATCGATTCCGCCGATGAGCTTTACCTGGCCGGTGTACATGTTGAACAGTACCGTTTCAACACCCAGCAGCCGGATGTATTCTGGGAAGAAGCCTTAAAGCGTAATCCTAACCACGCTAACTCACTGATTGCTTTGGGCCGTTATCATTACATGATGATGAACTTCGAGAAAGCCAAGGCTTATCTTGAAAAGGCCATAAAAGTACTTACCAAGCACAATACTCATCCGGAAAGCGGCAATGTCTACTATCTGTATGCTACTGTCCTTGAAGCCTTAGGCGACTATAAGAAAGCTTATGACTTCTATTACAAGGCAGCTTGGAGTGATGATAGCGTTGCTAAGGCAGCCGGTAAGCTTGGTGCCTTAGACCTTAGAAACGGCGACCTTAAGGCTGCTTATGAGCACGCTGAATGGGCACTTAGCCATCAGTCCGGTCATTACCTTGCTCCGGCAATCAAGATGATCGCCTGCCCTAAGAAGGCTAAAGCCATTGCTGAAGAGACCTTGAAGAAAGATCCGCTTAACCAGCTCGTAAGATTCTTAGCCGGTAAGAAGGACTTCTATGAAGTGCTGTTCTCTGAACCGTCACAGACCGTACTTGATCTGGTATTCGATCTGACTTTGATGGGACAGGATGACAAGGCCATCGATCTGATGAAAGGTCTGATCAAAAACCGTCCTGAACAGAAGACCCAGATGATCTGCTTCACTCTGGCATATCTGTTACAGAAACATAACCGTCCGTACAGAAGCTATCTGAAAGATGGTGAAATTGCTCCGATCGGCTTGATGTTTGCCTTCCGTAAGGAAGAAGTAGAAGTATTGAAGTTTGCGATCGCCAATGGATCCAAGAAGGCTTCGATGCAGTTAGGCAGTCTGCTTTACGACCGTCGTCACTACGAAGAAGCTGCTTCTTACTTCGAGAAACACATCAAGGCTGATCCTAAGGATTACCTTGGCTACTTCGGACTGGCTGTTGCTGACTTCTCACACTTCTACAAGACTGAAGAAGCTCTCAAGCTGATGAAGAAAGCCATGACCTTAAGCGATAGCGAACAGCTGTTAAGCGAGATGGTCAACCTGATGGATAAGGCCGGTGTCGATGCCAACGAAAAAGTCGCTCTGCTTGAATCCAGACGCAAGAAGATGAGACGTGGTGACCTGTTCACCGAACTGGCTAAGGCTTACAACCAGCTGGATAAGAACGATAAGGCTATCGATGCCCTTAACAGTTCCAACGCTTTACCGCCGGAGGGTGGTGAACGTGGTATTACCGACCAGTGGATGTATGCTTACACCGCCAAGGCTTTAAGACTGATGAAGAAGGGCAAATACGAAGAAGCCCTCGAACAGCTCGATATCGGAAGCAAAGTTCCGCTCAGACTCCATACCGGTGTCTGGAACTG
>JAFWFB010000026.1 GCA_017512625.1 Erysipelotrichaceae bacterium | reverse complement strand
TAAGATCAATATCGTGGATACTCCGGGCCACTCTGATTTCAGCTCGGAAGTCGAACGTATCATCAAGACTGTCGATACCGTCATCCTGTTGGTGGACAGCAGCGAAGGACCAATGCCTCAGACCCGTTTCGTCTTAAAGAAGTCACTGGAAGCCGGATTAAAACCGATCCTTCTGATCAATAAGATCGATAAGAAGGACGCCCGTATCGATGAAGTCATCGAGGAAGTCTATGAATTGTTCCTCGATCTTAATGCTAACGATGGACAACTCGAATTCCCGATCCTTTATGGTATTGCCCGTGACGGCATCGTCCGCTACAAGCTTGAAGATACCAATAACGACATCGAGCCGCTGTTTGAGACTATCGTAAGCTATGCCAGTTATTACCCGGATCTAAGAGACGAGAGTCTCAAGATGCAGGTCTGTTCCCTGGCCTATGATGACTATATCGGCCGAATCGGTATCGGACGAGTCTATAGTGGCGTATTGAAGAATAACACCATGGTCTCCGTCTGCAATGTCAATGGCAAGTTCAAGAACAGCAAGATCGCCAATCTTTATAACTATGTTGGTCTGAACCGTACCTCCATCGATGAGGCCCAGGCCGGTGATATCGCCCTGATCAGCGGTATTGCGGATATCGAGATCGGAGATACCATCTGTTCTTTCGGCAACAATACCCCAATGCCTTCGATCGACATCGAAGAGCCGACCCTGTCCATGAACTTCATGGTCAATACTTCTCCTTTCCAGGGCCGTTCCGGAAAGTATGTCACTTCCAGAAACATCAAAGAGCGTCTGGAAAGAGAACTGGAAGTAAATGTAGGTCTTAAAGTTGAACCGACCGATACCACCGATAGCTTCAATGTAAGCGGACGTGGTGAATTGCATCTTTCGATCCTGATCGAAAACATGCGCCGAGAAGGCTACGAGTTGGCGGTATCCCGTCCGGAAGTAATCTTTAAGACCATCGATGATAAGCTTTGTGAACCGATCGAGGAAGTCATCTGTTCCGTACCGAATGAGTACAGCGGTACGACGATCAACCGCCTCAATCTGCGCAAGGGAACCATGGTCGACATTCAGGATGAAGGTTCCTATACCAAGATCATCTACAATGTCCCGACCAGAGGTCTGCTTGGCTTTAGAAGCGAATTTATCAATGACACCAAGGGTGAAGGCATCCTGGTGCGTAAGTTTATCGAATACCGTCCATTCAAGGGTGAGATCCCGACCAGAAACAACGGTGTTTTGATCTCTAGTGCCAATGGCAAGGCCATGACCTATGCCTTATGGAATATTCAGGAAAGAGGACAGCTGTTCATTTCGCCTCAGACGGAAGTCTATGAAGGCATGATCGTCGGCATGGCTTCCAAGAACATGGACATGGAAGTCAACCCGACCAAAAACAAGACCATGTCTGCGGTCCGTTCCACCGGCAACGATGAAGCGATGAAACTGGTCCCGCCAAGGATCATGAGTCTTGAAGAGGCCTTGGAATTTATCAATGATGATGAACTGGTAGAAGTTGTTCCTGACGATATCCGTTTAAGGAAACGCTATCTGACAAGCCTTGAAAGAAGGCAGCACTTCCGTGAAGTAAACAGGGAACAGAAATGAAAAGGTATACCGCTCCGATCGCCATCATCATGACCCTGGCCCTGCTTGTCAGGTTCTTAGAAACGGTCTTTTACGGACACATGTCCTTTGTGGTGACCATCATCAGGGCCATGTTGCTGTTCTATTTCGGAATCGTATTGAGCAAAAGCCGCCGTCGCAGCCAGACCTGGGTCAAGAAAGTCGTTGTGATCTTTATCTTTGCTCTTTTGATCGTCGTGGAGATGGGTGTCTTTGAAATGCCTGACGTCTACCGCCTCATGGAGACCCTGGGGATCTATGGCAACATCATCTATCTGATCTACATCTATTGTGGATACCTGTTTTTCGATTGAAAAAAAAGACACCGGATGGTGTCTTTTCATTTTACTCGTTTGGATAGATAGCGTGGCGCTTTAATGGCAGGTATTCATAGAGCATCTTGTTAAGCTCATAGTCCCAGAAATGCCACTTGTGCGGCCAGCCTTCCTCCAGATAGAAATCGATATCATAGCCAAGTTCCCTGAAGATGCGTACATCTTCTTCGACTCTCGGTCTAATGAATTCCTCGGATCCTAAAGCCAGGATGAACTTAGGCGTCTCTACGCCGTTTTCCTTGTGCTCCTTGGCCAGTTTGTAGATATCGTTTTTGCCACCGACGAATTTGTCGGCCGGGCCAAAGGTCGAATTGTAAAGCTTGGCTAAAGTGGTGTTGGTATAGCCGCCATCGAGACTCTTGACCATCGTCTCGTTGGAAAGGGTCATGCCGATACCGCCGGAAATATCGACGCAGTAGCTGTAAAGATCAGGATACTTGAGGGCGGTACCAAGAGCGACGTTGCCGCCCATTGCAAAGCCCATGATGAAGTTGTCTTCGCGCTTTTCGCTGGAAGGGAACATGACCCTGATCAGTCTTGGCAGCTCTTCAGCAATGAAAGTTGCATAATTGATGCCATACTCGGTATCGACACCGAAACTGTGAACGATGTTCGGGGTAACGAGCATGACGACGTTATCTTCCGCATAGCGCTCGACACTGGTGAAACGGTAAGGAAGGGTATTCTCGTCGCCGCCTCCGTGCATCAGATAGATGGTCTGGTATTTCATACCCCTGGTATAACTGAAATCTTCATTCTCTGCCTTGGAAAAGTCGAATTTCTTGGTAGGGATGACTACCGTGACGTCGACATAATAGCCCAAAGTCTGGGAACGGTAATTGAATCGACAATACATATTAATCTCCTTTACTTCATCTTAACATCTTATGTATTTTTGATAGAATAAAGATAGTGTAAAGTTCATTGATAATGAATTTTAAGAAAGGAAATACAAGATGGAATTAAAAGGAACCAAAACCGAGAAAAACTTATGGGAAGCTTTCGCCGGTGAATCACAAGCCAGAAATAAATATACTTATTTCGCATCTGCCGCCAAGAAGGAAGGTTTTGAACAGATCGCCGAGATCTTCGAGCTGACGGCCGGAAACGAGAAGGAACACGCCAAGCTGTGGTTCAAGCACCTGGGCGGCATCGGTACTACCGCTGAGAATCTGAAAGCTGCTGCCTCTGGTGAGCATGAAGAGTGGACCGAGATGTATCCAAGAATGGCCAAGGAAGCCAGAGAAGAAGGATTCGAGGCCATCGCCAGACAGTTTGAAGGCGTAGCTGCCATCGAAAAGGAACATGAAGAAAGATATCTTCGCCTTTTAGGCAACGTTGAAAACGACGGCGTCTTCAAGAAGGAAGAAGAGACAGTCTGGATCTGTCGCAACTGCGGACATGTCCATGTCGGCAAGGAAGCTCCTGCTGCCTGCCCGGTATGTGCTCATCCAAGAAGCTATTTTGAGAAGAGAGCAGACAACATCTAAGCTATCTCAAACTAAATGACTAAGGCGGATTTTCCGCCTTTTTTTAATGGTATGATAGATATATGAGATGCTACATAACCAATAAGACTACGGATAAAAGTTTCAAGGAATACTATCCGGATATCCGTTTATATTTTAAAGAGACGCTAAAGACTCTTGGTCTTGGCAAAAACTACCAGATCGCCCTGATACTGGTCGATAGCAGGCGGATTCAGGAGATCAACCGCGATTACCGCGGGATCGACAAGGAGACCGATGTCATCACCTTTGCTCTTAACGACAGCGAAGATGACTACGAAATGATGGAAGAAGACGTCTATCTCGGCGATATCTTCATCAATGTGGACCGTGTCTATTCCCAAGCCAAGGAATACGAACATTCCGTTAAGCGGGAATTCTGTTTCCTGTTTGTCCATGGATTATTGCATAGCCTTGGCTATGATCATATGAATAAAAAAGATGAAAAGGTCATGTTTGACCTGCAAAAGCAGATCTTAAAGGATCTTAGATAGGAGAAGGAATGAAATACAAGGACTTGATCGATGAAGCCTTCCTGGCCATGGAAGAGGCTTATGCCCCTTACAGCAATTATCATGTAGGCGCTTGCCTGCTTACCAAAGACGGAAGGAGATTCAGGGGAGTCAACATTGAAAACTCCTCATACGGAGCGACTAACTGTGCGGAAAGAAGCGCCATCTTCGCTGCTTATTCCTACGGTTACCGCAAAAAGGATATCGAAGCGATCGCCATCGTTTCCGATGGCAATACCCTGGGTGCTCCATGTGGCATCTGTCGCCAGGTCATGGCTGATCTGTTTGAAGCCGATACCCCGATCCTTTTGGCCAACAAAAAAGGCGATTATAAAGAAACCAATATCAGTGAACTGCTCCCGTTTGCTTTCACAGATAAGGATCTGCACTGATGAAAAACTGTTTCGTTGCGATCATCGGCCGGGCCAATGCGGGTAAAAGTACTCTGCTTAATACCATCCTGGGTGAAAAGATCGCCATCACTTCCGATAAAGCCGGTACGACCAGGAATGCGATCATCGGCATCTATAACGACGAAGATTCCCAGATCGTCTTTACCGATACTCCGGGAATCGTGCGCAGTTCCACGGCCTTAGGCGATTTCATGTACAATGAAGCCCACAATCAGATCGAAGCCAATGATCTGATCCTTTATCTTTTCGATAGCTCCCGCCGCTTCGATCAGGAAGATGAGCAGATCGTAAGCGACCTTTTCAAGGAAAATGACCAGGTCTTTCTGGTGCTGACCAAGATCGATCTGATCAGCAAGGAAAGACTGATCAAGCTGATCACTTACCTGAGCCAGAAATATCCTTTCAGGGAGATCGTTCCGCTAAGCGCCAAAAATAAAGAAAACATCGATGAGCTGATCAAAACGATCAAGGACAACTGCATGGAAGGACCGCGTTTCTATTCCCCTGATGAGATCACCAACCTCTCTTTGGATTTTAGGATCCGGGAGATCATCAGGGAAAAGATCCTCAATCTTTTCTATCAGGAAGTACCGCATCAGATCGCGGTAGTGATCGAGCAGTATAAGGAAACGGAAAAAAGAGTCTATATCGATGCGACGATCATCGTTGGCCGCAGCAACCACAAAGCCATCATCATTGGCAAGAGCGGAAACAGCTTAAAGCGGATCAATATGGAAAGCTCCAGGGAGATCAGTGAGCTTACCGGCAAGAAAGCGATGCTCAGTCTTTACGTCAAGGTCGATGAGCAATGGTTTGACAAGGAACATAAGATCGCCCAGTATGGTTACGATCTGAAGATGCAGAATGAATGAGAAGACCAACATATTCCTGCTTGCCAGAAGCGACTATAAGGAAAACGACGAACTTTTAAGGGTCCTTAGCAAAGATTATGGTCTGCTGACCTTTGTGGCCAAGGGATCCAAGAAGATGAACAATAAGGGGACCTATCTTTTCCCCTACAACGAATATGAGCTGATCTTTAACTATCGCGATGACAAGGACATGTATATCCTTTCCCATCGCCGTTTGTTAAACAATTACTACCCGGCAGACGCTGACTTCAATCAGCTCTATGCCCTGGGGCTGATCAACGAGATCGCCTATAACAACCTTCTGGACAATCATCTGGTCAATTACAGGGACTATTACGATGCTTTAAGGTTTGCCTATGAGCATATCAGGGAAGACTACCTGCTGGTTTTGATGCTTTTCATTTCCTTTGTCCTTAAACAGGAAGGCGTAAACCCGCAGGTCGATCATTGCGTCTTGTGCGAAAGGACCAGGGTAGCCGGTATCTCCACGAGTCTTGGCGGCTTCCTTTGTCCGGAGCATCTGGGAAATCACAGCCACTATTCCAGTGAACGTCTAAGCAAGTTTCGGCTGATCAACAAAGCTTCCTTCAAGGATCTGGAAGTCCTTAAAAAGTATGATTATGACTTTGATGATCTGAGCATCCTTACCGCTTTTCTAAACAACGGTAAATTCCTTAAGGGGATTGAGTTATTGGCTAGGAAATAAGCCTTAAAATTGATATATTATTGTAAGAAAGAAGGTAGACAACAATGGTTAAATACTCTTTTGATGAAATAGTCACACACTTAAAGACCTCTGGTTACGTATACCAGGGATCGGAAATATATGGAGGTCTTCAGAACTCTTGGGATTTCGGTCCTTTGGGAGCTCTTTTAAAGAAGAACATCAAGGATGCCTGGTGGAATGAATATATCCGCAAGAATCCGCACAACGTCGGAATCGACTCTTCGATTTTGATGAACTCCGAAGTCTGGAAGGCCAGCGGCCATTTGGGCGGCTTTGCGGACATGATGGTGGATTGCAAGGAATGCAAGGGAAGATTCAGAGCCGATAAATTGATCGAGGATGCCTTAAAGGGCGTCTCCGTTGAAGGAAAAAGCGGTGAGGAAATGGATCAGATCATCCGCGATAATCACGTTACCTGTCCGGTCTGTGGCAAGAGCAACTTCACGGAAGCAAGAGCCTTCAACCTGATGTTTAAGACCTCGATCGGTACTCTGGAGGATAGCCGCTCTACCGTCTACTTAAGACCGGAGACTGCCCAGGGTATCTTCGTCAACTTCGCCAATGTTGCCCGCAACACCCGTAAGAAGATCCCATTTGGTATCGGCCAGATCGGTAAGTCTTTCCGTAACGAGATCACCCCGGGTAATTTCATCTTCCGTGTCAGGGAATTCGAACAGATGGAACTGGAATTCTTCTGTGAACCGGGCAGCGATCTGGAGTGGTACCGTTATTGGGTCGATTTCTGCTTCAACTTTGTCAAGAATCTGGGCATCAGGGAAGAAAATCTCAGGATCCGTGAACATGCCAAGGAAGAATTATCTTTCTACTCCAAGGGTACCAGTGATATTGAATATGCTTATCCGTTTACGGACTGGGGTGAGCTCTATGGCATTGCGGACCGTACGGATTATGACCTTAAGCAGCACATGGAGCATTCCGGAAAATCGCTGGAATACCTCGATCCATTCACCAATCAGAAATATGTACCATATTGCGTCGAACCATCAGTCGGTGTTGAACGTCTGTTCTTAGCCATCGCCTGCGATGCCTATGATGTCGAACAACTGGAAAACGATACCCGTATCGTCATGCACTTAAAGCCGGCATTGGCACCGATTAAGGCCGCTGTCCTGCCACTGGTTAAGAAACTAAGCAAAGAAGCCGGCGAGATCTATTCGATGCTCAGTGAAGAATTTGATGTAGAATATGATGAAGCCGGTGCCATTGGCAAGCGTTACCGTCGTCAGGATGCGATCGGTACGCCATATTGCATCACCTTCGATTTCGATTCGCTCGAGGATAAGGCCGTTACCGTCAGGGAAAGAGATTCCATGGAACAGGTCAGGATCCCGATCGATCAGTTAAAGGATTATTTAAGGGAACATACTAAATTTTAATAAATGCCTGTAAGTAAGGAATTAGTCGAGGAAATCAGAAGCAAAGCGAGTATCAGTGAAGTTATCGGTCACTATATTCCTTTGGTCAAAAAGGGCAGAGGCTATAGCGCGCTATGTCCTTTTCATGATGACCACGACCCTTCTTTGTCGATCAGCGAAGAAAAGCAGATCTTCAAATGCTTTGTGTGTGGCGCCGGAGGCAATGCCTTTAACTTCGTAATGAAGTATAAAAACGTTGACTTCGTTCAGGCTGTCGCGGAAGTGGGCGAGATCGTTGGCATCAAGGTCGACGTTGCTCCTACCACCAAAAGGATCGACAAGAACCAGCGCTATTATGATCTTTTAAAGGCCGCCGGCGATTATGGAAATTACATCCTCAACACCCAAAGAGGAGCTGTTGCCATCGAATATCTGCACAACCGCGGACTTGATGATGAGACCATCAATTATTTCAATATCGGTTTTAACGGTTCGGATAACATGATGTATAAGTTTCTCTCATCGCGAAACTTCAGTGATGAAGACATGGTAAGAGTCAATCTGGTAAGGGTCGGAGAGAATGGTATCAGTGATACCTTCTATAACCGCGTCATGTTTCCGATCCACGATGCCTTCAACAATCCGATCGCCTTCAGTGCCAGGACCATCGATCCTAACAACGATGTCAAGTATATCAACAGCGCCGATACCCTGATCTATCACAAGGGTGAGGTACTCTACAACCTTAACCGGGCCAAGGAGCAGATCAAGAAGGTCGGCTATGTCTATCTTCTGGAAGGGGTCATGGATGTCATTGCGATGTATCGGGCCGGATATCTTAACAGTGTCGCTTCCCTGGGTACAGCTTTGACCAGGAAGCAGCTGGTATTGTTAAGACAATTTACATCCAAGATCTGCCTTTTCTATGATGGTGACCGGGCCGGTCAGAATGCTATCGTCAAGGCCGGCAATCTGGCGTTACAGGAAGGATTCGAAGTATCGGTCGTTCACAATAACACCCTCAAGGATCCGGATGAGATCATCAAGGAAGGAGGCACTCATTCCCTTAAGGATGTGGTAGGAAACGAGTATTCCTTCATTGAGTTCTGCATGGATTACTATGCCCGGGATGGCCTCAACAATTACTCCCGGAAAAAGGAATATAATGAGATCATCTCCAGACTGATCTATAATCTGCCTGATGAAAATGACCGGGAAAACTTCTTTGTGATCCTTAGGGAAAAGACCGGT
This sequence comes from Erysipelotrichaceae bacterium, assembly GCA_017512625.1. Next base: position 8,262 of record JAFWFB010000026.1, on the reverse strand, counting down.
CTTCCTAGGGCCAGCTTCGATGAGAAAAAGCCTACGGAGAAAGCTTCAGCCTTCATCACGCCTAAAGTCGATGAATTGGATTTCAACGGACCGCTTAAAGCGGAGTATAATATATTAAGTCAAGTGATCTTAAGTCCATTGGGACTTGAAGTATACAAGAAGGATCTGGGATACCTTCTTGATGAACAGAATCAGAAATTGATGGATCATATCAATACATATTATCGAGACTTTGGTAGTTTTGATTACTCAAGATTCTGTCAGGAAGAAACGGATGGTGAGCTGGTATCGCTGCTCACGGATATCGCCTTAAGGGATTCTCTCAAAAAGGAATTCGACCTTCAGTCTTTGAAGGATTCCGTTGAGATAGTCAAAAGAGAGACATTGAAGCGTAACCGTGATCAACTGACCCGTCTTATCAAGGAAGTGGAAAATCTCGATAGCAACAAATATCTCGAGTATCTGAAGAAACTGCAACAGATCGATAAGGAATTGGGAGGTTACAGGAATGCCAAGAAAAAAAAGTAGTGAGGTAAGTGACAACCAGAAAGTCAAGGAGCTGAAGAAGGATATCAGCGAACTGGGTGAAGGTCTAAAGAAAAAGACTGAAGCCAAGGAACCTTCTTTGGCAGTGTTTGATCTTAAAAAACTCAAGACCCTCGATGATGTCCGTGAAGAGTGCATCCGGGTCTACAACGCCAATGGTGAACTGGAACAGGAAGCTGTTGTCAGTGCTTTGGATAAATTTGATCTCAGCGATGATGACGTCGAAGAATTCTTCGATTGGTTAAACAAGCAGGATATCGTCATGACTGAAGATGAGGACGTAGAACTGGATCTTGGTGATGATGATGGACTCGATGATGATGATCTGGCCGGCGATGAATCGGATGACATCAAAAGCGATGAGGAAGAGGAAAGATCGGAAGGTGAGAATGTCACCAATATCAATTTCGGTTCCACCAATACCTATTACAAGATCAACGACCCGGTCAAAATGTATCTCAAGGAGATCGGTGAGACCAGACTGTTGAAGCCGGAAGAGGAAGTCGATCTGGCTAAAAGGATCGAAAACGGCGATAAGGACGCCAGGGATCTGTTGATTCAGTCCAACCTGCGTTTAGTCGTATCCATTGCCCGTAAATATACCGGTCGTGGCATGCTTTTCCTGGATCTGATCCAGGAAGGAAACCTCGGCCTGATGAAAGCCGTTGAGAAATTCGATTATACCAAGGGCTTTAAATTCAGTACCTATGCGACCTGGTGGATCCGTCAGGCCATCACCAGAGCGATCGCTGACCAGGCCAGGACCATCCGTATCCCGGTCCACATGGTCGAAACGATCAACAAGATGAACCGGATCTCCAAGGAGCTGGTTCAGCAGTTAGGTCATGATCCAACGGCTGAGCAGATCGCTGAGCGCATGGGCAATAACATGACTCCGGAAAAAGTCCGTGAGATCCAGAAGATCGCCCTTGATCCGGTATCTTTGGAAACCCCGATCGGTGAAGAAGATGATTCCCATCTGGGTGACTTCCTGGAAGATCAGAATGCGCAGCTTCCTGAAGACTATGCGAATGAACAGCTGCTTAAGGAAGAGATCAACGATGTCCTTTCCGGTCTGACCGAAAGGGAAGAGAAGGTCCTACGCTTAAGATTCGGCCTGATCGACGGACGAACCAGGACCCTGGAAGAGGTTGGCAAGGAATTCAATGTCACCCGTGAAAGGATCCGTCAGATCGAAGCCAAGGCTCTTCGTAAACTGAAACATCCTAACCGCTCCAAGCATTTAAGGGATTTTTTGGGAGAGCAGAATTGATGGAATTATCCCGTCGCTTGCGTGCCGTTGCATCCTATGTGGATAAGGGAGCCGTCGTCTACGATGTCGGTTCCGATCACGCCTTGATCCCGTGCTATTTAGTAGCCAACGGGATTTGTGAGAAGGTATATGCGGGAGACAATAAGGAAGGGCCGTTAGATAACGCCCTGGTAAATATCGAGCGCTATGGCCTTCAGGATAAGGTAATTCCGGTTCTGGCTGATGGCTTAAGCGACGTGGCGGAAGACGTGGATACCGTGATCGTTTCCGGAATGGGCGTCAATACCGCGATCGCCATCTTTGAAAGAGAAGATCTTAGCCGTTTTAAAAAGATAATCGTTCAGGTCAATAAGGATACCGATCAGCTAAGGCAGTATATCAGTGACCACCATTACACCATTTTGGATGAGTGCGTGGTGCTGGATGATTTCTTCTATGAGATCGTGGTCTTCAATACCGCAGAGCATCCGGAATATGACAAGCTGCAGATCAATTACGGACCATTCAATCTGATCCGGGATGATCGGGTCTTCAGAGATTATCTGAGTGATAAATACGCTAAACTTAACGAGATCTTCCTGATGAGTTTCAGGAAGGATATCCGGGATAAACTGGAAGAAATCGAGAGTTTGGACATAATTTAAAGAGCATGTATAATGCTCTTTTTTAAAGTGTTAAAATTTTATTATGAGCAAAGAAAGATTACTGAAATTGCGTGAGGATCTGCATCGTTACGCTTATGAATACTATACCCTGGATAATCCAAGCATCAGCGACTACGAATATGATACCCTTTTCCGGGAACTGGAAGAGCTGGAAAAGCAATATCCGGAACTCGATGATCCAAACTCACCGACCAAAAGAGTTGGCGGAATGGTATTGGACTCCTTCGAGAAATTCACTCATACCAGAGCGATGCTTTCCTTAGCCGATGTCTTTTCCAAGGAAGAGCTCGAAAGCTGGCTGGATAAGATCATCGACGAGTACGGTCAAATCGAGTTTTGCGTCGAGCAGAAGATCGATGGCCTGGCCATGTCCCTTTACTACGAAAACGGTCAGCTGATCAGAGCCGTTACCCGAGGTGATGGTGTTACCGGCGAAGTCGTTACCAATAATGTGCGCACGATCAAAACGATCCCTTTGAAGATCCCTTATACCCGTGACTATGAGATCAGAGGCGAGGTCTATATGCCTAAAAGCTCCTTTATCAGGGTCAACGCCAAAAGGGAAGCCAATGGGGAACCGGTGTTTGCGAACCCTAGGAATGCTGCCGCAGGAACGATTCGTCAGCTGGATTCAGCCATCGTTGCCGAAAGAGGACTTGATGCCTTCTGGTATTATGTTCCCGACGATGTCAACGCCTCCTCACATAGCGGTTCTTTGGAATTTGCCCGCTCACTTGGTTTTAAGACCAATTATAAATACAATCGCATAGCTACCTCCAAGCAGGAGATCTTCGATTATCTCGATGAGATCGAAAGGATCCGCTATGAACTGCCATATGATATCGATGGCATGGTCATCAAGGTCAATGATTATAACTTGCAGGAAGAGATCGGCTATACCTCCAGGATCCCGAAGTGGGAGATCGCCTATAAGTTTAAGGCGGAGGAGAAAAGGACCAGAGTTGAGGATATCTTCATCACGGTCGGCCGTACCGGCAAGTGTACGCCTAATGCCAAACTGACTCCAATCAGCATCCAGGGCTCGACGGTCTCCTATGCGACTTTGCATAACGAAGACATGATCAAGGAAAAGGATATCCGGGTCAATGATATCGTTATCATCCGCAAGGCCGGCGATATCATTCCGGAAGTCGTAAGAAGCATCAAGGAAGAAAGGGATGGTAGCCAATTGCCTTACATCTTCCCGGATACCTGTCCGATCTGCGGGTCCAAGATCGTCCGCTTCCCGGATGAAGCAGCCCACTATTGCATCAATGCGGACTGTCCAAGTAAGATCGTGGAAGGCATCACCCATTTCGCTTCCCGTAATTGCATGAATATCGATGGTCTGGGTTCGATGACCGTCGCCAAGCTATATGAGAATAAGATCCTGACCTGCTTTGAGGATATCTACCGGATCAAGGATCGCAAGCAGGAATTCCTGGCTCTTGATAAGACGGGAGAGCGCTCCTACGATAACCTGGTAGCGGCCATTGAAAACTCCAAAAACAATTCCCTTGATCGCTTGCTGGCGGCACTGGGCATCCGTCAGGTCGGTGAAAAAGCCGCCAAGGTATTGGCTGATGTCTATGGCGATATGAACTCTCTGATGAATGCGAGCATTGAAAGCCTTACCTCCATCAGGGATATCGGCTTAGCCAGTGCACAATCTATCTATGACTTCTTCCACAATCCGAAGAATGTTGAGCTGATCAACAGCCTGCGCTTATTTGGCGTGAACATGGTCCAGGAAAGGGAAGAGATAAAACAGTCGCCATTTACCGGCAAGACCTGTGTCCTTACCGGAAACCTTGTAAACTATACCCGCAATGAAGCTACCGCACTTCTGGAATCGTTGGGTGCCAAGGTAACATCCAGCGTTTCCAAGAAGACCGATTTTGTCATCTATGGTGATGCGGCCGGATCCAAACTGGACAAGGCCCACGATCTGGGTGTCAGGACCATGAATGAGGAAGAGTTTTTAAAGATCATCGCTGAAAACTGATAGCCTCGGTAAAAAGCGTTAAATATGGTAAAATTTAATAGTTATGGAAAGCAAAGAATACTTTAAGAAATTAGCCCTGAATCTGATGTTTGAGATCTCAGATGAAGAGGCCGAAAACATTATCAAAGAATTCGCCACCTTCAATGAACAGCTGAAGATCTTTGATGAGATCGATACCGAAGGGGTCGAAGAGATGGTCTATCCTTTCGATGTGGAGACGACCTATCTGCGCGAGGATGTTCCTGATCACTATCTGACCAAGCAGGAAGCCCTTAGCAATGTCAGCAAGGAAGTAGAAGGACACTTTGTCCTGCCGAGGGTATTGAAATGAGAATAGCCGATATTATCAATCAGGATGGCGATAAGCGCTGCCTTGACGCTTATCAGAAAGCCCAGGATGTTCAGGGCAAGCTGAATGCCACGATAACTTTTATCGATCCTAAAAAACAGCTTGAAGAAGCAAAAGAAGGAAAACTATACAAGATCCCGGTAGCCGTAAAGGATAATTACAATACCAAGGGTATCCTTACAACCGCCGGCTGTAAGATCTTAGATAACTACATTCCGGTCTATGATGCGACAGTCGTAAAGAAACTGAAGGAAGCCGGAGCGATCATGATTGCCAAGTCTTCCATGGATGAACTGGCCATGGGCGGTTCCAATATGACCAGTATCATCGGTCCTTGCTACAATCCGTATGATCTAAACAGGATCTCCGGTGGATCCAGTGGTGGGTCTGCTGTACTTACTGCCGCCAATGTCGTACCGATCGCCATCGGCAGTGATACCGGTGACTCCGTCCGTAAGCCGGCATCCTTTACCAATACCATCGGTGTCAAACCGACCTATGGACGCATTTCCCGTTATGGCGTCATTCCATACGCCAGCTCTTTGGACCATGTCGGTTACTTTACCAATGATGTCAAGGATGCGGCGCTGGTTTTGGAATGCATCGCGGGCAGGGATGATAACGATCTTACCACCTCTGATCTTCCGGTACCTGAGTACAGCAAGCTTTTAAACGATGATGTCAAAGGCAGGAAGATCCTGATCTTTAAGAATGTCGTTGATGTCATTGATAATAAAGATGTACTGGCTGGCTTTAACAAAGTCGTTGAGGGCCTAAAAGAAAGAGGTGCGATTATCGAGGAAGTATCTTTCGATGATACTCTGCTTAAGGCGATCCTTCCGACCTACTATGTCATCGCTAACGCTGAATCCAGTGCCAACCACTCCAACCTCGATGGTGTCCGCTTCGGTCATAGGATCGAAGGTGAAGATACCGATCAGATCATGATCAACAGCCGCACCGCCGGTTTTGGACCGCTGCTTAAAAAGCGTTTCATCATCGGTTCCTATGCCCTTTTCGAAGATAACCAGGAAAGGATCTTCAGAAAGGCGCAGAAGATCAGAAGACTGATCAATGACGATATCTATGCGAAACTGAAGGACGCTGACTGTCTGCTGGCTCCGGCCAGTGGCAAGCCTGCCCCTTTGATCGATAATGATAAGGATGCCGATGAATTAAGCAATGAATATCTGATCGCTGAAAATCATCTGGTCATCGCCAATTTCATGGGCTTGCCTAGCATGTCCATGCCTATGTGCTTTACCAACGGTCTGCCGGTAGGCATCAGCCTGATGTGCAATGCCTTCAAGGAGCAGACGATGTTTGACATCGCCCTGGCGATCGAAGGCATCACCGGTCTGGATAACCGGACCAAGGAGGATTTCTGATGAGAGAGTACCAGACAGTTATCGGTATTGAGATCCATCTGGAGCTGAATACCGCTACCAAGATGTTCAGTGGTGCCGGTTACAGCTTCAAGCAGGAAGCCAATACCATGGTCAATGAGATCGACCTGGCTCATCCGGGAACCTTGCCAAGTGTCAATAAGGAAGCGGTCATCAAGGCTCTTAAAGCATGCATGGCCCTTAACTTGGAGATCGATCCTTTGATTAGGTTCGATCGTAAGAACTATTATTACAGTGATCTGCCTAAGGGATTCCAGATCACTCAGCAATTCCACCCGATCGGCCGTAACGGCTATCTGTTTATCGATGTAGACGGAAAACAGAAAAAGATCAGGATCAACCGTATCCACATGGAAGAGGATACCGCCAAACAGTTCCACTTAAGGGATGAAAGCTTGCTTGATTTTAACCGGGCAGGCGTACCGCTGATCGAGATCGTATCCGAACCGGATATGAGCAACGGTACCGAAGCTTCCCTTTACGTCGAAAAGCTGCGTCAGACCCTGCTCTATCTGGGAATCTCAGACTGCAGGATGGAAGAGGGATCGATGCGTTGCGACGTCAACGTCTCCATCAATGAAGTCGGTGCCACCGAGTTTGGTACCAAGGTCGAGATCAAAAACCTCAACAGTATCTCCAATGTCAAGGAGGCCATCGATTACGAAGTAGGCCGTCAGAAGGAGATCCTGGAAGCAGGTGAAAAGGTCGTCCAGTCAACCAGAAGGTTTGACGAAAAGACCAGGACCACCGTCTTGATGAGGACCAAGGAAAGCAACGTCGACTATCGTTTCTTCCCGGAACCTAATATCTTCCCGATCAGACTGAGCCAGAGCATGCTTGATGAAGTAAGAGCTGCCCTGCCTGAGCTGCCTGATCAGAAAAAAGTCAGATACGCTGGCGAGTATCAGTTAAGTGATTATGATATTGCCCAGCTTTTGGATAACCGCGATCTTGACAGCTATTTCGAAAAGGTAATGCTTACCTCCAAGAATGCCAAGATCACCTGTAATCTGCTTACCAGCGAACTGCCGGGTATACTTGCGAAAAACAATCTGAAGTTCGAAGATAACAAGATCACCCCGGAAAACTTTGCCAGACTGGTCAATTTGATTAATGATGGTACAATTAACAGTAAGCAGGGCAAAGAAGTCCTGACATTGATGATGGATGGCGATGATCCGGAAAAGATCATCGAAGCGAAAGGCATGAAGCAGGAATCCAATCAGGATCTGATCCTGAAGATGGTCCATGATGTGCTTGATGCCAATGAACAATCGATCATCGATTACAAGAACGGTAAAGACAGAGCATTAGGCTATCTTGTAGGTCAGCTGATGAAAGCATCCAAGGGACAGGTCAACCCGAAGATCGCTTCGACGCTGATGAAAGAAGAGTTGGAGAAGAGATAAAATGGTCCCAGAAGATGAGAAGAATTTAAACAGTAAAGACCAAGGCATTGAAAAGGTCATCGAAGGTATCAAGAGCAGCAACAACCGGATCGAAGAGATCAGGGCACGTATCGACGCTGACATCAAGGCCAGGAAGCAGCAATTGGAAAACGAAGCCAAAGCTGTGGAAGAGGTCAAGAAAGAACCTGAACAGATCGATCTTTTAAGTCCGGAAACAACAGAAGAAAAAGTACCGGAGATCGAAGTGCCGGAAGTTGGTGTAGAAAATACCGAAGAAGTTTTGACTGAAGAAGCGCCGGCTTTGGAAGTCAAAGAAGAAATTTCGGCCGAAGAAAAAGCAGAAGCTTTGACAGGTGACGAAGTTAAGGAAACCGCAGGATCGACGGCAAAAAAACCGGAAGAAAAAGACATGAAGAAAGATAAAAAAGAAAAAATCGTTCGTAAAAAAGAAGAACGGGATAATGTAGTCAAGATCAAGAAGGTCAAGGAAAAGAAGACTACGGAGAAAGTTGCCAGACCAAAGGCAGCCCCAAGGACCAAGCTGATGTTCATCGTCGGTCTGGTCATCATAGCCATTCCTTTCGTCTTGCTAGCAATCATTCTTTTATC
>JAFWFB010000025.1 GCA_017512625.1 Erysipelotrichaceae bacterium | reverse complement strand
GTCGTGATCTTAGGTCAGGACCCTTATCATGAATACGGCCAGGCTCAGGGTCTTTCCTTTTCAGTGGGAAGAGGCATTGCCCTTCCGCCTTCCCTTATCAATATTTATAAGGAACTTCATGATGATCTGGGCTATCCGGTATCGGATTGTGGCGATCTTAGCTGTTGGGCGAGACAAGGTGTTCTTCTTTTAAATGCGGTATTGACTGTCCAGGCTCATCTGGCCAATTCCCATGTCAACAAGGGATGGGAACAGCTGACCGATGCGATAATAGCTTCACTCAACCAGAAAAAGGAGCCGGTCGTCTTCATTCTCTGGGGACGCAATGCCCGCAATAAAAAACCGATGATCACCAATCCTGATCATCTGATCATCGAATCAGCCCACCCTTCACCGCTTAGTGCCTACAATGGCTTTTTCGGATCCCGTCCTTTTTCCCGGACCAATGATTTTTTAAAGGAGCACGGTCTAGAACCGATTAATTGGGAAGTACCCGATTATCGTGAAAAACCGTGATAGAATAGACGTATGAAAATGAACGAAGAAATTGTTATTACCCGCCAGCATTACCGTTTCGCTGCTTATGTAGCGATCCTGATCTTGGCCATCGTCAAGATCGATGTTATCGGCGGTATCATTGTAACCCTTAAAAATGTATTAACACCGTTATTCATCGGTATCGTGCTGGCCTTCATCATGAACTACCTGATGGTCAGGATCGAGAAAATGTTTAAAAAGCGTATCGATCAGGAAAGCAAAAACTATTCCAGGATCCGTCTGTATTCCCTGATCCTGACAGTTTTGATCGCCGTACTGTTAGTTACCTTCTTAGGCATGGTCATCGTACCACACCTCGCTGATAGCATTTCCATCCTCGTAACCAACATCTCCAATTCGACATCGCTGATCCTCGATAATAAGGATAATTTCCTGGAGATCTTCGGCATCGATCTTACCAAGTATGATTTCCTGGATGCTGACAAGATCCTGACTGCCTTAGGCGTTGATTATCTCTCGATCGCTGAACAGCTTAAAAATGTCGTCGCTTCCCTAAGCGGAGGCATCATCTCCTTTATCGGTTCTTCCACAACAGCAGTAGTCAACTGGTTCATGGGCATCATGTTAGCGATCTTCATGCTTTACCGCAAGGAAGCTTCCATCGCCAGGATCAAGAAAGCAGTTGCTTCCTTCCTGCCTGAGAAGCTCAGCGATAAGATCTTATTTTACAGTCATAACTTCTATGAAGTATTCCATAACTATGTAGGAAAAAGGATCGTTGAAAGTTCCATCTTAGCCTTGCTTGAATACATCGGCTGTCTGATCTTCCAGTTCCCGTATGCTTTGATCATTGCGGTCGGAACCTTCGTTCTGTCGTTTATTCCTTACTTCGGCTGCCTGATCATTATGATCATCGGCTTCATCCTGATCTTCAGCGTCGATCCGATCAAGGCTTTGATCTTCGTGATCGTCTTCCTGGTGATCACCACCTTGGAAAGCACCTTCATCCTGCCTCAGGTCATCGGCAGATCCCTTGGCTTGCCGGAGATCTGGACGATCCTTGGCATCACCGTTTTCGGAAAGCTTTGGGGCTTTGGTGGCATGCTTGTAGCTGTACCGACCGTTGCCTGCTTATATTCCCTGCTTAAGGATAAAGTCAGCGAGTACATGGAAAAGCGAAGGATCAAGCTTGTTGATGGCAAGATCATCAAAGAAGTTGAAGAACCGGTAGTCGAAACCGTCGAAGAAGAAAAACCGGCTACCACCAAAAAACCGCGCGGACGCCGTAAGAAAACCAGTTAAATGTAAAACTAAAAGAGGAGATCATCTCCTCTTTTTTATTGCTTAATTATTGAAGGCATCAGGAAGATCGTTTTCCAGAAGGACGATCACTTCTTCGCTGTTTTCCTGACGATAGATGTGATCAAAGGCTTCAGCGACCTTATCGACAGTCAGGATCTTGTCTTGTTCAAAACCCTTATCGATCAGACCCTGCCTGATCTTTTCCGTCTGGTGTCTTCCGACCAGGATTATCTTGTCTACCTTATCGGCCATGTATTGACCGAATTCATAATTGTAGCGGTCTTCCTCTACTCCCAGATCGATGAATCCCGGAGTTACCACGATCTTTTTCCGGTCAAAGCCGGCCAGAGTATCGATCGACAGTTTGGAAGAGACCGGGTTGGAATTGTAGGCATTGTCGATGAAGTTAAAACCATTGATGTTTCTAAGCTGCAGACGATGTTCAACATATTCCAGGGTACTTACCTGAGTTTTGATCATCTCCCTTGAAACACCCAGCTGATCAGCGATCGCGATTGCAAGCAGGATATTTAAAACGTTATGCTCACCTAAAAGACGGCTTTGAAACTTCTCTTCGCCATCCGGAAAATGGACAGTAAAGGATGAACCCTCGATCGATGAGCGGATATCATAGGCGTAGTAATCCGCCTCAGATGTATTTTTGATTCCGACCCGGATGACTTTGACCGGGTTTTTGATTTGGTAATCACGGATATATTCATTATCGACATTGATCACCGCGAAGCCGTTCTTATCCAGCTTTTCGACGGCCTTCATCTTCTCTTTGATGATATTGTCAAGACTCTTGAAGGTCTGAAGGTGTTGTGGGCCAATGGAGGTGACAACGCTGATCGATGGTTCGATAAAATCCATCAGCTCATCGATATCCCCGACTTTATCTGCACCCATTTCACAGACAAAGACTTCGTGAATGTTTTTAAGTTCGCCCCGAACGATCCGACAGATGCCCATCGGCGTGTTGAAGGAAGCCGGAGTCATCAGGGAATAGTATTTGGCCTCAAGCAGATGGTTTACCAGATGTTTGACGCTGGTCTTGCCATAGGAGCCGGTGATCCCGATCTTTACCAGATCCGGATTATGACTCAATACCTTCTTGGCATCGTTGATGTAGTAGTTATAGATTGCTCTTTCAATCGGCAGGGTTATCAGATGCATAAAAAAGATCATTAAGAAGATCACATATTCAAGCAGGATCAGGGCATAGGCCTGATGTCTGAATACAAGCAGATAACAGATGATCAAAACAGCCAATACAGCTATCTGGGTCTTGACCCTGCGGGTAAGAACGAGATTTTTGATATATTCCCTTCCACCCTCCTTGACCAGCAGCAGCAGAGCATAGATCAAGGCCACTACCATGATGACCGTCTTGTTGATCTTTAAAAGTTTTAGAATGATCGCCGCGACCAGAAAGATCGGATTGACGATGTCAAATACTTCCGTTAGGAAATACTTCTTTAACCAGGCACTGTATCGTTTGGCCTCATAGCGGTTTTGTTGAAAAAACAGCAGCGCTCTTTTTGAGGCAACCGCTGAAATGATCAGTGCTGTTACCCAGTAAAGTATCTTACTCAACATAGAAGTCCTCCTTCAGGAATGCATACAAGACCTGATTGAAACGGTAAGCCTGATGGAAATAGGCGAAGTGGTCATCGTTTTCAAAGATCGCCAGGCCACAATTCGGTAATAGCTGTTCCATCTTTTTGGCACTGGAAAGCGGTACGGCTTTATCATTTTCACCATGAACAAGCAGTACTTCACATTTTATATCCTTTAAAAGATCGCTTACATCGTCATTGACGATCTTTACAAACGATTGTCTTAAGACACCGCTGGCATTGCGGTAATCTTCACTTCCCATCTTATCCTGCAGCTTTTTAAGCAACTCTTCCTGATGAAGACCGAGCAGGACCTTTTTGGAAAACTTATAGACACTTTGTCTAAGTGTCGAAAGTCCATTCGCTTTTTCGCGGATACCGGCAGCTCCGGTAAGGACCATCTTATAGACCGGGTAAGCATGGGCATAATGGAAAGCGATCCGGCAGCCAAAAGAATGGGCGATGATGATCGGATTTTCGATACCCAGTTTTACCACAAACTTGTGGATCACATCGGTATATTCCGGCACACCATAGACTTCCTTTAAGGGATCGGACTTTCCAAAATTAGGCAGGTCGATATTGTAGACCCTGAAATAGTTTTTCAGGTATTCCGCAATAGGATCCATCATCTGCAGGTTCTGTCCCCACCCATGCAAAAGGATGACATCTTTTCCCTTATCACCTTTTTGTTCGTAATTTATTCTCAGATCATTGATGATTATTTCGCTCATTTTTAGTCTTCTTGTTCTCTTTCTGTTTCTTCTTGTCCTTGACTATCTTGAAGGAGACGCCATCCAGGACATTCTCACCGGTAATGGTGTAATCGAAGGTCGTGCAGACATTGTAGGCAATGCTAAGACCAAGTCCGAATTTTCCACCGGTTCCCTTCGCATATGGTCTAAACAGATTGGCGATGCGGTCCGCTTCCATGAATGGACCGTCATTATAGATCTCCAGATAGTTTTCCTTAAGAGTTATCTTGATCAGGGTATCGGCGTAGCGTAAGGCGTTTTCAATGATATTTTCAACACTGACCCGCCACATTTCCTTATCGCCATTGAAATAGACTT
>JAFWFB010000024.1 GCA_017512625.1 Erysipelotrichaceae bacterium | reverse complement strand
TTGCCATCAGCATCTACTGCAACAGCGAACATATCAGTATTTAAAGTAACTGTAGCATCTTCGTCAGCAGTTGGGTTCTTGATCTCATCGTAGTGAGTGTAAGAACCAGCACCCTTGGCAGCAACGCCTTCAACAGCAACTCTGTTAGCAACAGCGTTAGCTAATGCTTTGTAGAAATCACCAATGTTAATGGTGCATCCTGCTAATAAGTCAGCATCGGTAGCCTTAGAGCTTCCATCCTGCCAGTCGATAGCAGCATTTAAGTCTTCAGCAGTCTTACCAACCAGCCAAGCTTCCAGAGCAGCAACTTCTTCATAAAGTTCACCAACGGAATTTCCGTATGTCTTCATGTTGTAATCGCCCTGCTTTTCAACTTTGGTTCTGGTGTCTTCAGAAACTGTGATAGTTCCATCAGCAGCGTAAGAAACCTTGTTCTGAGCAACGTCGAATTTTACGTAAGTGATAACTCCGGCTTCATCAGTAGCGACGAAAGCGTAAGTAGTATCAAACTCAGTAACACCATCCGCATCAGCGGTTGCATTTGATGTACTTCCAAAATAAGAATCGTTACCGAAACCGAGATATTCAACAGTAGTTTCTGGAGTATCTGGAGTTTCAGGCTCTTCTGGTGTTTTACCACCGGTACAAGCAACGAGCATTAATAATGAAAGTAATACAACTAATAATTTTTTCATTTTTTCTCCTCATCTTCTAAATCGCACAAAAAGCGATTCAAATATAATTCTACTCTAATTAACTGCTTTGTCAATTTGTGGACATTAATTGTCATCCCTTAATTCCACTAATTCAAAGCGGTATTTCTGACCATTGCGGTTGACTTCTTCCGTAAACATCGCAAGCGGCCTGACCCATAGAGAGCCATCGCCGTAAAGCTGGCGGTAGACCACCATCGTTTCCAGGGTCTCACTGTCTTTGGCCAGGTCCTCGACCAGGTAATAATTGCCTTTGAAATGGCGATAGATCCCTTTTACTTTGATATCCATCTTATTTCTTCGGCTTGCCTAAGAGTTCATACATGTTGTTTTTGTAGATCTCAACTCCCGGCTGATCGAACGGATTGACACCGAGCATGTAGGCTGACATGGCCAGGGCCTTGAAGAAGAAATACATCGCATAGGCACAACTGTAACAGGTATCATCCTTAAGGCTGATGATGACATTAGGGACCTTGCCATCCTCAACATGGGCCTTAAGGGTTCCCATAAAGGCCTGCTTATTGATCCAGTTCAATGATCTACCGGAAAGGTAGTTCATGTTGTCATCGTTATCCTGGTCATATGGAAATTCCACGTCCTCTGTCGGGTTTTCGATATCAAAGACGGTCTCAAACAGGATCTGGTTATTGCCCTGCTGGATAAACTGACCTAAGGAATGCAGGTCACGGGTACAGACGATGGTTGCGGGGAAGATACCCTTGCCATCCTTGCCCTCGGATTCACCAAACAGCTGTTTTAGCCATTCACCAAAGGAATCCATATCCGGTTCATAGGTGACATAGACCTCATTGGTACGGCCTGATCTCATCATCTCATTGCGTACTACCGCATATTTATAGGCATCATTGCTCATGATGTCACTGTTATCGTATTTCTTGGCTGAATCCTGGATACCTCTGATGAATTCATCGATATCGATTCCGGCACAAGCCATCGGTAACAGACCGACCGGGGTAATGACGCTGAAACGTCCGCCGATCTCATCCGGAATGACGAAGCGGTCATAGCCCCGTTCATCGCATAAAGGCTTAAGAAGGCCTTTCTGCTTATCGGTGACGATCGCGATTCGTCTGATCGACTCTTGCTTGCCATAACGCTTTTCGACATATTGTCTAAACAGACGGAAGCAGGCAGAAGTCTCGGTGGTGCTGCCTGATTTGGAGATGCAGATTAGGCTGACATCCTTTCCTTCCAGATACTGTAGCTGGTGACGGTATTCACGCCCGGAGAAGGATATTCCCGCGAACATGATCTCCGGTTTGTCTTCACTAAGATGTCCCTTGATCATATCGATGGCGGATTTGGCTCCAAGATAGGAACCGCCAATGCCCATGATCACGATGACATCGCTGATCTCTCTTAAACGGGCAGCCGTTTTCTTGATCCTTTCGACTTCTTCCTTATCGTAATCGAAAGGCCAGCTCGTCCAGCCGCAGAATTCTCCACCGGCACCGGTTCCCTCATTGATCATAAGGTCGATCTCTTTGGCCTTATCGGCGTAAGCTTCAAAATCTACGTCCTGGATGATGTTATCCAAATTAAGATTTATCATTTTATCCTCCTTGATCACCCTTTTAAGAATTCCTTCGATCTTTCTTCCCTGATCGAGACTGTCATCAATGATGAAGGATAATTCCGGTGTTTTTCTGGTATCAAGGGTCTTGGACAGTTCGCTTCTCAGATAGCCTTTGGCATTATTCAGAGCCTTGATTCCGGCTTCGTTGTAGTTTTTGGAACCAAGAAAGGAACAGAAGACCTTGGCGTAAGATAAATCGCTGGAAACCTTGACATCATTGATAGCTACAAATCCGACATTAGGGTCCTTCAATTTATAGGTGATGATCTCCATCAGATTCTTCTTGATGAGAGATTCTACTCTTTTAAGATGTATTGACATTATGCTACCGCTACTTCGACATCATCGAAAGCTTCGATGACATCTCCTTCTTTAATATCATTATAATTCTCAATCGTTAATCCGCACTCATAACCGCTGTTAACTTCCCTGGCATCGTTTTCAAAACGCTTAAGGGAACCAAGCTTACCGGTATAGATGACTACGCCTTCCCTGATCAGACGGACCTTGCAGTCACGAACGATCTTGCCATCGGTAACCATACAGCCACCGATCGTACCGACACGGGAGACCTTATAGATCTTGCGGACTTCAGCCTGGCCGAGTATCTGCTCTTCATAGACCGGAGCAAGCATACCCTTCATAGCGGATTCCATCTCTTCTACAGCCTTGTAGATGATGTTATGCAAACGGATATCGACGCCTTCTTCCTGAGCTTTCTTTCGGACATTGGCATCAGGACGGACGTTGAAGCCATAGATCATGGCCTTGGAGGCACTGGCAAGCATGACATCGGATTCCGAGATAGCACCGGCAGTAGCACGGATGATGTTGACCTTGACGCCATCGACTTCGATCTTGCTAAGGGATGAAGCGACAGCTTCAGCACTACCGGAAACATCAGCCTTGACGATTACCGGGATCTCCTGGACCTCACCCTGTTCGATCTGTTTAGCCAGATCATCAAGGGTCATGGCACTGGTATGACGGCGCTGTTTCTCGATCTTTTCCCTGGCCAGCTTATCGCTAAGGGCACGGGCTTCACGCTCGTTGTCAAAGACCTTGAACAGGTCACCGGCTTCCGGTACGTCTTGTAAACCGATGATCTCGACCGGTGTGCTAGGTAAGGCGGTTTCGATCTCCTTGCCTTCATCGTTGACCATCTTACGGACACGGCCATAGACTGTTCCGACTACCAGGTAATCGCCCTGGTGCAGGGAACCGTTTTGTACCAAAAGGGTAGCTACCGGACCTCTTCCCTTATCAAGACGGGCCTCGATAACGGTTCCGGAAGCATTCTTTTTCGGATTGGCTTTAAGTTCGGATACTTCAGCCAGAACCAGGATGGAATCAAGGATATCCCTGACGCCTTCACCAGTCCTTGCTGAACAGTTGACGAAAATGGTATCACCGCCCCATTCTTCAGGCATCAGTCCCAGCTCCGACATCTCGTTACGTACGCGGTCCGGATTGGCTTCCGGCTTATCCATCTTGTTTACCGCAACGATGATCGGTACACCGGCGGCCTTGGAATGGTCGATGGCTTCTCTGGTCTGTGGCATTACACCGTCATCAGCAGCGACGACGATGATACTGATATCAGTGACACTGGCACCACGGGCACGCATGGCAGTAAATGCCTCATGTCCCGGAGTATCCAGGAAAGTGATCGGACGGCCATCGATCGATACCTGATAGGCACCGATATGCTGCGTGATACCGCCGAACTCGCCTTCAACGACCTTGGTACTACGGATGTAGTCCAAAAGGGTGGTCTTACCATGGTCGACGTGACCCATGATGGTGACGATCGGTGCTCTTTCCTTCAGATCCTGCGGATCATCGGCTTCTTTGTCCATCAGCACTTCTTCTTCGTTTTTCTCGACCTTGGTAGCCTTGATATTGAATTCCATGCACACCAGCTCGATGGATTCATCATCCAACGGAGAGTTGATGGTAACCATCTTGGAAAGCATGAACAGGACCTTGATGATCTCTGAGGCATTCCGGTTGGTAGCTTCAGCCAGTTCAGCGACCGTCATGCCATCATGATAAGTGATGCTTTCGACTTTAGCGCGTTCCTTGACCGGTGCCTGATTCCGGTCTCCCCGGTTGTTCCTGCTGTTGTTATTCTTTTTCTTTTTCACTGGTTTTGCCATCTGTTTCCCTCCTTCTAATCAATTCAGTAAAATTCTTATCGGTTATACCGATATTCTTAATGTTTGTCTTGCCGACGACTTTGGATAGCGTGATGCTATCAAAGCCCTCGTGATAAGGAACCTGATAATATGAACACTTATTGTGGATCTGTTTGAGACTGCGGGCGCTTTGATCATTGCTGATAAAGACATAGTGTATCGTGCCTTTTTTAAAGGTATTAAACAGTGTCTCGCCATAGCAGATCTTTCCGGCCTTGGCTGCCAGTCCGATCAGTGACAATAAGTCATTGCTCATTCAGTACCCTCAATATTTCATCGTAGATCTCATCCGGGACTTCCATTTCAAACAAACGGGACAGTATGTTTTTCTTCTTTAAAGTCTCGATCAGAGCCGGATCCTTTTTGATGTAGGCGCCTTTGCCATTCATCTTGCCAACGGTGTCCACCCTGATCTCTTTTTCGGGGGTACGGACGATCCTTAACAGCTCTTTCTGCGGTAAGGATTCACCGGTGACTACACATTTGCGCATCGGGATCTTTCTCATTAATCTTCCTCGTCGTAGTAAGCATCATATTCATCGAAGTTGATGTCGTCATCCTCGATCCAGCTGTTGGCTTCGAGTTCTTCCTCGTAAGCTTCGATCTCTTCCAGTTCCTCATCGGAATACTCGACCTTGAATTCGTATTCACGGTCCTTATTGAGTTCGTTAGGTCTGAGCTTACGGTCTTCGTCATCTCTTTTCTTTGAACGTTTCTTCTTAGGTTCCTCTTTGACCGGTTTGCTTCCGGCAGCGATCTCCTCAAATTTGGAGACGTATTCGTTGTTGCTTCTAAGGCTTTCCAGATCAACCTTGCTTGAAGTCTTCTTAGGAGCCGGTTTAGGTTCTTCTTTCTTTTCGGCTTTAACTACCGGTTTTTCTTCCTTGACCTCTTCGGGTTCGCTTTCTTCCTCTTCTTCCTCGATCACCGGAGCCTTAGCCGGTTCTTCATCCTCAAAGACGCTTTCGACCATCTGGTCATAGGATTCGC
>JAFWFB010000202.1 GCA_017512625.1 Erysipelotrichaceae bacterium | reverse complement strand
GCTAAGTACTACCGTATCCTCATAGCGTACCAGCACGGATCCTCCGGCCTGTTTAGCGATCTCACCGGTCTCGACAGTAAATTTACGACCGCAGAAATCATAGGTAAATGTTTCTTTCATTCAAAATTCCTCTTTTATATGTAACTGCCATATTCTAACACATTATTCAACACTTTTTAAACTTTCTACCATTTCGATATTGTTAAGGCTCTTGCGCATGATCAGCAGCACGACGATTGAAAAGACGATCGTAATAAAGAAGCTGATCACATAGCTTATCAGGTTGACCTCAACACCATACATGACCATCTCCATGTTGATGATGCCCATGATGAAGTGGTGCTCCAATGTACCTAACGGGATCCCAAACAGGGCACCGATGATCGTTAACAGGAAGATCTCCTTGAAGACATAGGATACTACTTCGCTGTTATGGAAGCCAAGCACCTTCAAGGTAGCGATCTCTCTTTTTCTTTCGGAGATGTTGACCTCGGAAAGATTGAGCAGAACTACGAAGGCCAGTGAACCTGCAGCTAATATGATAACGATGATGATGTAGTTAAGCGTATCGATCATGTGAGTGAAGTTTTCGACCGTAGCATCGAAGTTGACGATCGATTCGACATCTTCCCTGTTTGCAAGCGAAGCATTGAGCTTATCATAATCAGCTGAATTGACCGCTATGGCATTTGGATGGAAAGTCTCGTCGAAGGTATCTTCATAGAGGTTGCTGCTGATAAAGATGTAGTGATTGACGTAGTTTTCGCAGATTCCATCGATCTTCACGTTATGGATCAGACCATTGGATGATTCAATACTGATCAGATCGCCGGTCTTAAGATCGTTATCCTTTGCAAATTTCTCGGTAATGATGACGCCTTTATCGCTAAGATTAAGCTCCTGCTTGCTGGTCCTGACTCTTAGATCGATGACATCCTTGATCTTGCGGCTATCGAAGACTTCGACATTGATGACCTTATCTTCATCACCCAGATAGATCTTGGAGCTATAGGTCATAAACGGAGCAGCTTCCTTATTATCCAGATCGTCCAGGATGATATCCATCAGCAGATCGATGTTGCGGTCTTTATTCAGATAAACAGTATTGTTGTAATTGAAGATATCGCTGAACTGGTAGGTCAGAAGATTGCTGATGGAATCCTTGATCCCGAAGCCGACGATCAGAAGACCTGTCGCACCCGCAACACCAATAACAGTCATGAAGAAACGCGACTTGTAGCGGATCAGGTTACGGGCGGTGATCTTGGAGGTAAAAGATAGACGTTTCCAAAGGAAAGAGATCTTTTCCAAGAAGACCTGACGGCCGTTTTTCGGTGCCTTTGGACGCATCAAGGATGCCGGCTCCTTGCTTAGCTCACGCATGCAGACAAAATAAGTGACAGCGACGATAAGTGCAGTGAATGAAAGTATAGATACTAATACATTCCTGATCGGAAAGACCAGATCCATCGGCGGAAGATCATACATCAGACGCCAGGCATAATAGATTACCGAAGGAAATAAGGCATTGCCGAAGAAAATACCCGGGACGGCACCCAATATCGATGCTATTCCCGCATATAATACATACTTTCCGGCGATCTTGCTTCGACTATAGCCAATGGCGGAATAGATTCCCAGCTGTGTCCTTTCTTCATCGATCAGTCTGGTCATGGTGGTAAGACATACCAGGGCTGCTACCAGGAAAAACAGGAAAGGAAGACTGTAGCCGATAGCTGCCATCTGATTGATCGTATTTTTAAACATGTAGGTCGAAAAATGACTGTTACGGTCAAGGATCATCCAACCGGCCGGAGGCAGGTTTTCCAGATCCTGGTAAGCCTTGTTTATCTCAACTTTTGCTTTTTCGATCTCGATATTGTAATCGTAAAGATTATCTTCGTATTCCTTTAAGCCGTTTTCATAGGCTATGCGTCCATCACTTAGCTGCTTTTTAGCATCAGCGATCGTCTTACGGGCGTCTTCGATCTGCTTTTTGCCGGAAGCAAGCTGGCTCTTCCCGCTTTCGATCCTGTCTCTGGCATCCTTTAACTGTGCCAGCTGCAGATATGTTTGCTTGACGTCGCCGCCGTTTTGTTCATTTATGTTATCCATCATCTGGGAAATGTTATCGACTGTCTGCTCTTCCTTTAAAAGTTCAAGGGAAGACCTGGTTATGTTAAGGGAATTGTTTTCCGATTCCAGGGAGCTGATCTGTTGGTTTATCTCATCAAGCCTTGCCTGATAGTCTTCAGAAGACGGATCCAGATAATTAGGATCATCAGGATCGTTGATTTGGGAATTAAGGGT
>JAFWFB010000201.1 GCA_017512625.1 Erysipelotrichaceae bacterium | reverse complement strand
GAATAAATGACGGTTTTTGGCAGATTGCCCTCGACATTCAGGCAATTCAGGAAATCAGCCATCTCTGAACTAGGCGCATAGTTGTTGATCGTATCAAAACCGGTATCCGGACCTAATTTATCAAACATCGCCTTGTTGTTGTCACGCTTGCAGCCATAGTGCAGTTGCATGACCCAGCCCTTCTTCGAATAAACGGAAGCCAGATGTCTCATGAAGGCCGTTTTGAACTTCAGTTCTTCTTCTTTGCTTACATTATTTCCACCCAGACGCTTCGCAAAGATCTTTTCGCTCTCTTCATC
Source organism: Erysipelotrichaceae bacterium (assembly GCA_017512625.1). The sequence continues at coordinate 3,219 of JAFWFB010000201.1, read as the reverse complement.
ATCTGCCGGCTTGAACATGATATATTCAAGCGCATGATCGCTGGCTCTGCAGCCCATGCTTCCAAAGAATTCGATCCGGCTGTCGATCGCTGCACAAAGATCTTTGAAAGTCCTGATGCTTAAACCGCTGGCCTTTTCCAGTTTGGCCAGATAATCGAGATAATCGACCTTTTCGATATTATTTGCCTTATCCGGACGGAAGCATGGAACAACGGTTGTTGTCATTGTTTCATCGGCCTGTAATTTCTTATGGCACTCAAGATCATCGATCGGATCATCGGTCGTACAGACGATATTTACTCTTGAATCCTTTAAGATCTTTCTGACGGTAAGAGTCTTTAATACTTCGTTGCACTTGTTGAAGATCTCTTCCGCATTATCCTCGGTCAAAGGTTCATAAATACCGAAATAACGCTGCAGTTCCAGATGTGACCAGTGATACAAAGGATTGCCGATCAGATGAGACAAAGTCCTGGCCCAGGCCTTGAACTTCTCAAGATCGGAAGCATCACCGGTGATGTATTTCTCATCGATACCGTTGGCTCTCATCTGACGCCACTTATAGTGGTCACCGCCAAGCCAGACCTCGGTAATCGTTGAAAACTGTTTGTCTTCATAGATCTCATATTGTGAGATATGGCAATGATAATCGATGATCGGCATCTTTTCCGCAAAATCGTGATAAAGATGCTTTGCTGTCTCGTTACTAAGTAAAAAGTCTTTTCCCATGAATTCCTGCATATTTTTAATCTCTCCTATCTCTGAACGGCCGCATTGCCGTTTGATTCTATGAACTCCAGCACCTCGTCTTCTGACAAGACCGAAGCATCACCATACAAGGTATGTTTCAGAACCGAAGTCGCCAGACCGAATTTCAACGCAAATTTCGGATCATCATAATTCTTCAATAAGCCATGGATGATACCGCTTGAGAAAGCGTCACCACCGCCGATCCTGTCGTATATGCTGAAACGGATCGGTCCATCCTTGAAACAGACGCCATCCTTGCGGATACAATAACTTGATAAGGAATTATCGGTTGCCGTATGGACGATACGATCCGTACCAAAGATATAGTTGACCTTCGTCTGTGCCATCAGCTTCTTGGCTACATCAAGTCTTTTATCCTCCGGTGATTCCAGATACGGATCAACCGGGATCTCCAGCATCGTATTCAGGTCAAAGAAGTTCGCAAACAGGACATCGACATAGCTGATGACCTTCTGAAAGTGCGGCTTGGCTTCTTCGATCGTCCAGAGCTTGGAACGGTAATTGAAGTCAAAAGAAACCTTGACACCATATTTCTCACAGGCCTCCAGGCATCTGTAGGCAACATTCCGACACTTTTCATGAATCGCCAGAGTGATGCCTGACATATGAAACCAGCTGGCATCCTTGAAAATCTCATCATAATCCAGCTCGTCTTCACTGATCCTGGTGATGGCACTGTGTGCCCGGTTGTACAAGACCTTACTCGGACGGCCGCCGAAACCGGTTTCCACAAAATACATGCCCAGGTTGGAAGATCCTCTTAAGATATGCTCGGTACCGACGCCATGTCTTTTCAGATGCATGATCGCCGATTCACCAAGCTGATTATCCGGAACCCGGGTAATAAAATCCGTCTGATTGCCAAGATGGGACAAAGAAACCAGAACATTGGCCTCTGCACCGCCATAGTTGGCGATGAAACTTTTGGCCTCCGAGATCGTCGTATAATCCGGAGGAGTAAGCCTCAACATTATCTCGCCAAAGGCGACAACCTTATTTTTCATGATCGCTCCTTTTTAAATAATCGGTTCTTTATCGTAATGAACAACATATCGACAGCAGTATAGATGATCCCGAACAGAATCGGCTCGACATTCATCTTCAATAAGCGATAAAAACCGATCACGATAGTCAACACTATAAAGGCGTACAGGATATTGGCTATAAAAGTCCAGTACCTGTTCTCTTCAAACATCATATAGGGGTAATATTCCTTATCATCCGAAGAAAGAAAGCGCAGAATATTATTGGTCAGAATATCCGTTACGATGCCCATGCCGATACCAAGGATAAAAACCTGATCCAGCCAGCTGTTAAGATAAACGGATAAGCCCCAGAAAAAGAAAAAACAAACCGCCCCCGCAAACCAGAACTTTATAAACATGGCCTTGACCCAGATGGGTATCCTGTTTAATATCGAACTATTATACTTATTTAACTCTTCATCCGATACCTTGGGAACTGTACCCTTTTCGGCATTTGCGAGCCTGTCAACGGCATCCGTATGGAGTTTATAATAGTCCTTCTCCGGTTCTGAGAACTTTTTGTTTTTCTTTTTTGACATATATCAGTTATTTATTCCTGTTCCTGACGCTTGCCACCGGAACGGGCTGCTTCAGAACTATCATCCTCATCAACAAGCTCGATCTCGACATCATCGTTATCAGAAAGCTTGACAGATGTATCGATCTTATTCAGCATCTTGCCGATTACTGGAATAAGTGCTATCAAAACGATAGTTATTGCCACGAGCACGATGTGGATGATCAGCATCGATTGCGCCTGGAAGACGAAATTCCTTGATGCCTCGATCGGACCTTCGGCGATTCTCTGACCTATTTTGCTCAAATAAACCACATCAGCACCAGCAACGATAAGCTCTAAAACATAAAGCAAGATAACCATCGGCATGATCGGTTTCTGTCTTTTCGGATAAGCATTCAGGAAACAGACAAAGGACAGGATCGAAAACAACATGATGATGAATTCACTGATACCCATCAACGGCTTATTGACATAGGCTGTCGTATTGGAAACTTTTGTCAGATTGAAAGAATACCATACAAAAGCAATCGTCATCATGCATAACGGGATATTATGCGGTCTTTTCTTCAGTGAAACAATAAATTTACGCCAGGATTCTTTAAAATCTTTATTCTTCTTTTCAGACATTATATTGTTCCTCCTATAAAATCGCTTCCGTCGTTTCGGCATCGAAGAGATGAATTCTTTCTTCGTCAAAAGAAACACCAACCTTATCACCCAGCTTATAATTCTTCCAATCTCTGAACTTGGCTACCGAAGTCTTACCGAAAAGCTTGCCGTGAGTCAGAGTAAAGTGACCGGTATTTTCGTTAAGATTTACATCCAGTTCAAAGTCATTGCCAGGATGGATATCTTCCGGCCGGATACCAAGGACAAAGGAATCCTTGCCCGATTTATCGACCG
>JAFWFB010000200.1 GCA_017512625.1 Erysipelotrichaceae bacterium | reverse complement strand
CATAGAGAACTCATCAAGACCTAAGCCGAGCAGTACCGGACAAGCTAGGATGTCACCGGCCATCTCACCGCACATGCCGACCCATTTGCCTTTGGAGTGTCCGCCATCGATGGTCATCTTGATCAGACGCAGGATCGATGGGTTAAGCGGCTGGTAGAGATAAGATACTTTCTCACTCATTCTGTCAGCAGCCATGGAGTACTGGATCAGGTCATTGGTACCGATTGAGAAGAAATCAGCGTAGTTGGCGAATTCTTCAGCCAGAACAGCAGCAGCCGGGATCTCGACCATCATACCGATCTCGATATCATCGCTGACAGCAACGCCCTCTTTCTTGAGGTTTTCTTTTTCTTCTAATACGATTCCCTTAGCTTCCTTGAATTCATCAACGGTAGCGATCATCGGGAACATGATGCAAAGCTTGCCATAAACGGATGCTCTAAGCAGAGCTCTTACCTGAGTTCTGAAGATATCCTTGCGGTCCAGACATAATCTGATGGCACGGTAGCCTAAGAACGGGTTCATCTCCTCAGGGAATGTGAAGTAGTCAAGACGCTTGTCACCACCGATATCGAGGGTTCTGACAACGACCTTCTTGCCTTCCATTCCTTCGAGAACTTCCTTGTAAGCTTCAAACTGTGCATCTTCGGAAGGGAAGTCGTTCTTGGCATCCATGTAAAGGAATTCGGTACGGTATAAGCCGATACCTTCAGCGCCGTTGGACTTGGCACCTTCAACATCTTTTGGAGTGCCGATATTGGCAGCCAGTTCAACTTCATGACCGTCAACGGTAACGGATTTTTCATTTAACAGAACTTTAAGTTCAGCCTTTTCCTGTTCAAGTTTTTCTTTCTTGGCAGTGTATTCCTTGATCTGTTCTTCAGTAGGGTTGATGATGACACAACCATCAACAGCATCCAGGATGATGCTATCACCGCTGTTACAAGCGGAAAGTAATCCGGTAGTTCCGACTACAGCCGGGATCTCCAGGGATCTGGCCATGATGGCACTGTGGGATGTTCTGCCACCGACTTCGGTAGCGAAGCCCATGGTATATTGTTTATTCAACTGTGCAGTATCACTAGGGGTGAGGTCTCTGGCAACGATGACTACTTCTTCAGAAATAGTAGTCAGATCAGGGATCTCCTTACCAAGCAGATAAGCAAGCAAACGGTAAGAAACGTCCTTGATGTCAGCAGCTCTTTCCTTGAAATAAGCATCCTCCATCGATTCAAACATGGCGATCATCTGATCGGATACGGTCTTGGCAGCACTTTCTGCGTTGCTTCCGGCTTCGATAGCAGCCTTGATCTGGTCGTAGAACTCAGGGTCCTTAGCCATCATCAGATGGGCATCAAAAACAGCCAACTCTTCTTCACTTAAATTGGAAGCAGCTCTTTCCTTGACCTTTTCAATAGCGGAAACGGTCTTGGCTAAGGCAGAATCCAGTTTAGCGATTTCTTCAGCCGGTGTTTTAGTCTCAGTTGGAATGACGATTTCTACTTCTTCGAGTTTATAGACTTTAGAAATGGCGATTCCTGAACTGGCAGCAATACCTTTTAACATATTCTTTTTTCCTTTCGATAATATGCGAATCAGTATCTGATCCGCTTTTACACAAGATAAATTTTACACCATAAGAAAGGAATCTGCCAGGGAAATGACAGATTCCTTTTTAACTAATCCAGTAAGGAAAGAAATTCGCGATAGGCCTTCTTACGATTGCTGAAATAAGCGTTTTTGGACATGAAACCAAGGTACCAGTCTCCACAACATCCATTGATGATCTCATTCTCGATAATGAAGCGGTAAGTAGGATCCAAACGTCTGATACTATTATTGATCTCCTTTACTGCGTAGTATTCCGTTTCGGTTCCTACACCGTTGTCGATATTGCGTCTGGCCTTGTAGTAATACTTGGACAATAATCTTATCGACTCTTTCATGTCTTAACATTAACAATAAAATGACGCTACTTTATGTTATGAATGGTGAAAGAAATTTCACTTAATCTCCAGTAATCCGTAGCCTCCCTCACGTCTGCGGTAAACGACCGCATTGGTATTGCTGTCGATATCGTGATAAACGAAGAAATCGTGATCGAGCAGGTTCATCTGCATGATGGCTTCATCGATCTCCATCTCTTCTGCGATGACCGTCTTGGTCCTGACTACCTCATCCTCATCCTCGGCTTTGATCTCTTCAGCAATGAAGGACTCCGCCAGGGAATCTTTATGACGACGGGAAAGGCGGGACTTCTGACGTCTGATCTTATCCTCGAGTTTTTCGATAGCCAGTTCGATACCGGTATCAAGATCATCATGCATGATCTCGGATCTTAAGATACCGATCTTAGAAGGTGCGCTGACCTCGATCTTTAATTCACCCACATAATCCTTGACCATAACGGTTGCAGTGGTATTAGGATCAATCAAGAGATATTTGCTGAGTACCCCCAATTTTTCTTCAATCTTAGCGACGGCCTTTTCGTTGATCTTAACGTTGTCACCATAGATTTTTACTAACATGATTGTTCCTCCTTTTAATCTATAATTGTGCACAGCCACTTGTAGACCAGATACATCGAATAGGTATCAAGTCCGCAGTACTGTTTCAATTCAACCTCGCTTTCCTCCCTGTTGTCATCGTTTCCTTCATCGATCAAGCGCCAGCGCAGGACTGCTTCTAGTCCCTGGTTGATGTTTAGATCGCTGTAGGAGTAATCGGAAACGATCGGAAGCAGACTTTTAAGGCTATAGTTGCCTCTTTGCCTGATGTCATAGATCAGTCCGTTGGCAAACGGATATTGCAGATCCACCAGCCTGTCTACCAGAGCCTTTAAGTCTTCGCTGTATTTTGGAAACTGAGCAGCCAGTTCCAAGAGCCGGTAGGATTCAGCTCCAAAGGCATTGTAGGCAACGATCGCGCCTTGCTTTGGTATATCCTTTAAAAGCTTCTTTATAAAGTCTTCCCTGCAGTCCTCTGTTCCCAGATATTCCTTATGGATCAGCTT
>JAFWFB010000199.1 GCA_017512625.1 Erysipelotrichaceae bacterium | reverse complement strand
TTTTTCGATGATCTCCTTGATCTGCTTATCATACCCTTCGTATTTACCGAAAAGGTACTCCTTCATCTTGGCTTCACTGCGGTCTTTGATCGCCAGATAAGCTAAAGCTGATCTTGATATCGCATTGATCAGCTCTTCTTCACTCAATTTACTTAAATCTTTCGTTATCCTAGTCATTTTCGCTCTTATACTGCTCGATGGCCTTTTCATAGAAGCCGGCGACTTTTTCCCCGAAGAGATCATCGTCATAGGCTGAAGCCATATCGATACAGGCTTTGGAGTTGGCTTTAAGATCATCGATCGAAAGCTCATTGAAGTGTCTTAGCAGCTTGGCTAATTCTTCAGCGTTATCGAACATGTAACCCGTAACTCCCTCTTTGATTAGATCGATAACGACGTCATCTCTCCTTACAAAGATCATCAGACCAGAGGCTAGGGCCTCGATATAGGTCATGCCCTGGGTCTCGGAAGTACTGGCACTTACAAAGGCATTGGCGCTGTTGTAATAGGAAGCGATCTCGGACTGCGGACGCTTGCCGATCAAAACGACATATTCTTCCAGCCCCTCATCCTTGACTCTTTGACGCAGCTGCTCTTCCGCCGGACCGGAGCCGATAATGACAAAGCGGACTTTAAAATCATCCTTATCAACGATCTTAAAGGCATCGATCACCATATCGATCCCCTTTTCTTCAGCTACACGGCCAACAAAGACGATCTGCTTATAGCCTTCTTTGATGCCGACTTCCTCGCGGATCCTTTCCCGCGTCTCATCGCTGGTATTCTCCGGGCGAAAGCGCTCGAGATCGAGACCGGTCGGGATGATATCGATCTTATCGGCGTCGATGCCATAACCGGTCAGCATCTTCTTGGTCTTGGAACTTGGGCTGATCATACGCACGGAAGTATCGACGTATTTCCGGCTTAAGGTAACCACCAGTTTCTTTCCCAGTTTATCGATGAATTCCATATGGAAAGGATTGACGTAATGAACATAATCCTCGTAGGCCGTATGATAGGTACTGACCAGTGGGACATGCAAAGCTTTGGCACACTTGCGGGCATAGATGCCTACTCCGAATTCCGTATGGGCATGGATGATATCCAGATTCAATTTACCGAGTTCCTTTGTCAGCAATGGGTGAAAAGGCTGGGCGATATTGTAGCCGTAAAGGCGTTTGGAATGAAGGCCTGGCAGACGGATGATATCTCCGTCATATTCCACTTCACTAAGTCCCTTATGGGTGCAAACGACATAAACGGTATGACCCATACCCTTCAGTTTTCTGTATAAAAGGTCAATCGAACTGACTACTCCATTGACATCAGGCAGATAAGTGTCGGTAAATAATGCGATTCTCATATTTCTATTATAACCAAAAGCATAATAAAAAGGGCAGCGTTCACTGCCCTTTGTTTGATTTATGACCGTTTATTAACCTAATCTCTTAACTAAGTTATTGTAACGGGTCTTAGCATCTGACTTGGTCTTTTCGAACATTTGCTTAGCAACTTCCTCACCCTTGATACGAGGCAGGTTGTTGTAACGGTTCTCGTTCATCAGGAATGCTTCGAACAGATCGAAGTTCGGCTCCTTGGAGTCGATAGTCAAAGGCTGTTCCTTACGTGGATCGAAACGGTAAAGGGTTACATATCCGCATTCAACAGCTTTCTTCTGAACCTGCTGATGAGTCTGTAAGCCGCCTCTGATACCATGTTCCTGACATGGAGCGTAAGCAATGATCAATGATGGTCCGTCATAGCTTTCAGCTTCCTTGAAGGCATTCAGACACTGCTGTCTGTTAGCACCCATGGATACGCTGGCAACATAGACATGTCCATAAGACATAGCGATCTGACCGAGGTCTTTCTTAGCGGTAGC
>JAFWFB010000198.1 GCA_017512625.1 Erysipelotrichaceae bacterium | reverse complement strand
CCCATAGCGTTTCAAGACGGAAAGAACCGTCAAGATGTAAGTGGAGATCAAGTTTAGGGAAATCGTAAATCATTTAATACCTCTCAATAATTGATACATAAATATTGTAATATTATTTTATAAGAATAGAAATAAGGGGAACGGATATGGATAAGATCAAAGTCTGGTTTGATACCGATACCGGCATCGATGACGGAATGGCATTATTGTTGCTATGTCATCTGGATGTCTATGATGTTAAGGGCATCTCAGCCGTAGCGGGAAACTCAACGATCGAGAATACCTTCAGAAACGCCAGAGATGTCGTTTCGCTGGCTAAAAGAGAGGATATCAAAGTCTTTAGGGGCTCTGATAAACCGTTAGAGAAAAAACTGCTCATCGCGCCGGAGATCCACGGGGAAAATGGCATCGGGGGTGCGATCTTAGAGCCTTCCAAGGCGCCGGTCGAGACCATGGATGCGATCGATGCTCTTTACCAGTGTGCCTTAGCCAACAAGGGCGAACTGGTGGTCATGGCGGTCGGTCCACTTACCAATATTGCTAAAACCATCCTGAAATATCCTGATTTCAAGGATCTGGTCAAGGAATTTGCGATCATGGGCGGTGCCATCGTCGGCGGCAACAGAACACCGTATGCTGAATACAATATCTATGCGGATCCACTGGCTGCCAAGATCGTCTTTGCGACCAATGTAAAGCTCAACATGTTTGGACTGGACGTCACCGCCAAGGCGCTGATCTCCCGTGAGGAAACCGAATCCTTAGGCAGGGATAATCCGGTAGGCAAATATATCAATGAATCCGTCTATAACCTGATGGAACTGATGAACAGCCGCGGTTATGGCTATGTTGAGGCCATGCATGACAGCTGTCCGGTCATGTACTACGCTTATCCGGATCTGTTCAAGCTTGAAAATTATCCATTGATCGTAATCGATGAAAATGGCGATAAGGAAGGAAAGACGGCCATCGATCAGGAAAATGGCAATCCAAACTGCTATGCGGCCATGAAGGTAGACAAGGACAGAATGGTCAAACTGTCCCTGGATATCTATCGCAGCATCTAAATTAAAGGAGACATATTATGAGAACCAATAAATACCAATTCATGCGTCCTGATGAGATCAGGGCTGCCCAGAAAGAAAAATCGATCGTCTACATGCCTATCGGACCACTTGAGTGGCATGGACCGGCAATGCCTTTTGGAACTGATCCACTGGCAGCTGAAAGAGCAGTCGAGATGATTGCTGATAAAGTCGGAGGCATCGCCTTGCCTACCCTTTATATCGGTACGGAGAGAGAAAGAAGTCCGGAGATCGTAGAAGCCATGGGCTTTGAAGACCGCAACCTTTACATCATCGGACAGGACGTTCCGACTCATGATCTTCACAGTTTCTATTTCCGTGAGGAGATCTTTAGCCTGTATATCCGTGAATATCTAAGGATCCTGGTCGATCAGGGCTTTAAGATGATCGTCATCATCAATGGTCATGGAGCAACCAACCAGATCGCTGTCCTAAACCGCTTAAAAGCCGAATTTGAAGGTGAACACGATGTTCATATCCTCAACCTGATGGCTTTAGCCGGACCGGATGATACCGAACATCTGGAAAGCCATGCTACCAAAGTAGAGACTTCGATCCAGATGTATCTCAACGAAGATAACGTTGATCTGAGTAAGCTTCCTCCATTGACTGAGAAACTTAGAAACAGCGACTGGGGCATCAACAGCAACTCAACCTTCAATCTTTGCCCGACACCGGACCACACCATTGAAGATTCAGTCGATCCAAGACATGCGACCGCCGAGTATGGCAGAAGATGCATCGAAGCCGGCGTTGCTAAAGCAATCGAAGTGATCGAGAGCGAATGGGCTAAAATCAACAAATAGTCGAATAAAAAGAATTATTAAAAAAAGCAGGTATTTCTACCTGTTTTTCATTCGCTTTTATTGCCTGCCTTATGATAAGCTTTTAGGGCCATTGCATGGAATTTAGTAAGATCGGCAGCCAAGTCTTTAGGCTCCAGGACTAGAGCATTGCTACCAAGCCTTGCGAAGTACTGATAGGCCTGTTGACGGGAACAGTCGAAGTAATAGATATCGTCCTCTATCTTATAAGGACTTGGACGATGCAGATACATCATTCTAAACATCGATCTGCCTCTTTCGCTAAGTTTAACTTTGATCGGCAGCTTTGGTTTTTTTACCTCGTAGGAAAACTGCGGTCCATTTTTGATCATATCTTCAAAGACTTCGATCAGCTCCTGCGAAAATTCCTGTGGTTCATTCAGGACCTTGACCTGCCTGATCCTGGAGATGCGGAAGCTATAAGGAAAATTTTTATAATTGCAGATCAGATAGTTGAATAACTCTTCTTTTGAATTGGAGATAGCATAAGGAGAAACGATCTTAGGAGCAGCATTGGTTAGGGTTGTAAAGTAGAGCTTTTTTCCTTCGCTGATCGCTTTCCTTATAAGTTCAAAGTTTTGCTTGAAGATGATAGTTTCCCTTTTATCCCGAGGAAGCAAGGAATAGGAAGCAAACATGTTGCGGAAATAGTTAGACAAGGTGGAATTTCCAAGAAGGTAATTCTGGATATAGTCGATGTCATCCGAGGATTTCCTGGTCGGTTTCATAGCGATGGCTACATCGTATTTCTGCTTATCCAGCTGGTAAGTCCTGACGTCAACATATTGCAAGATATCAGCGGCGATATCCTTAGCCTGTACCTCTGATAAAGATGATCTTTCGGAAATACTGTCGATAATATGGGAAAAGATCGCGCTCTGATTCTCTTCGTATTGTTCATAGTAGTTAACGATCAAAGTGTTATAGAATTCATTCTTATTCAAAGAACCGTCTTTCTTATAGAATTCGAACAATTCCATATCCTTTAAAAGGATACTGTTCACACTTTCCGGTATATAGATTTTAATTTTTTCTTCCATTTTCAGGCCTCTTTAATTTAATAGTACCTAAAAAGTGGTCAAATGACAAATATAAAAATCTATAAATATAAGCAAATAGCTTAAAATTCGGTGGTCAT
>JAFWFB010000197.1 GCA_017512625.1 Erysipelotrichaceae bacterium | reverse complement strand
TATCTCTTCTTTCAGATTGGTAGCATTTTCCAGAAAACCTGTTAGGGCGTTGGCCAGATATGATCTGCTCATTCTTAAGAAAATGTTTTTATCGATCTTATTGTCATAATCATCGATATACAATGCGATCGTTTCCTCCGATATCAGGATTCCTAAAAAGAGATAATAAAAAAGAGTCATATGACTCTTTTTTTTATTAGATGAATTATCTGTACATTTTCAGCGTTGAAGACTCATTGATCTCAGGGATCTCCATGCCGCCAAGAATATACTGGTTACTGCCGTCGGTCAGAAGCAGATCGAACTTTATGATCATTCCGCCGTTAATGAATGTCGGATTGTTGCCTTCAGACCTTTCAAAGGTGCCGATATAGTGATCGGTTTCCGATATATGACCGTCTTCCTCTCTCAGTTTCGGCGTCACATCCATCATCATCTTACCATCCAGTTCATAGATGTTAATGAAACATAATTCCCGGTCTATGACACCGTCATCCATTACTCTCGCCAGTTCTCCCTGCCATAAACCGTAGATCTCCGCAATACCGGCAGACGTTTTTCCTTCTTCGCCAAAATCGATCGTATCAAAGAATTCAAACGTCATATCAAACATATCTTCCGTATATGCCGCATCTGCTGGTTCAACTGCCGGTTCGTCTTTACCGGCATCAGCAGGCTGCGGTTGCGGCTCAGGATTATCTTCCTGGCGGCTACAGGCAGACAGTGAAAAAACCATTAATAATGTCAATAATAGTATTATTATTTTTTTCATTATGAAACAACCTCCTTATGATTTCATTATACACATAATTTGTTGAAGCCCTATTCTCCGGCCATTATGCATATAACGGAAGATGTTCCATTTGTAAAAGAACAGATCTGACTCCAGATCTGTTCTTATGTTTTTTTATAGTGTATGTTCCTGAACTATTGATTACTGAAATATCAGTACAGCTTGGCACCTGCCGGAATATTAGGATCGACCATCAGCAGATGCAGCTTTTCTTCTTCACCTTCATGGTGAACAGCACTTATAAGCATACCACAGGAATCGATACCCATCATCTTGCGCGGAGGCAAGTTGGTGATGGCGATGCAAGTCTTGCCGATGAGCTGTTCCGGTTCATAGAAAGCATGGATGCCGCTTAAGATGATGCGGTCAGTTCCGCTTCCATCATCCAGGGTAAACTGCAGCAACTTCTTGGACTTAGGTACCGCAACGCAATCCTTGACCTTGACAGCCCGGAAATCAGACTTGGAGAAAGTCTCAAAATCAACGAATTCCTCAAACAGCGGTTCGATATTAAGATGTTCATAGTCGGGAACATTGACATCGAACAACGGCATCTTCGGATCGGATGTATCGACTGATTTGACTGCTTTATCAGATGTCTGACCTTCTGCTTGCTCTTGCGGGGTCTTGATGGTCTTCATGGTCGGGAAAAGCAATACGTCGCGGATGGATTCAGCCTGTAATAAAAGCATGATGAAGCGGTCGATACCGATACCGATACCACCCGTTGGCGGTAAGCCGTATTCCAAAGCTTCTACGTAATCGGTATCCATCTCGCTGGCTTCCTCATCACCCAATGCCTTGAGCTTTAGCTGATTCTCGAATCTTTCCTTCTGATCGATCGGATCATTGAGTTCACTGAAAGCATTGCCGTACTCGGTCTTATTGATATATAACTCGAAACGCTCGGTAAATCTTGGATCTGCACTCTTTTTAGCCAGTGGCGAGATCTCGATCGGATGGCCATAGACGAAGGTCGGTTCGATCAGATCCTCTTCACATAATTCCTCAAAGAGTTTATTGATGACATGTCCAAGATCCTTTTCATGAGGCAGGATCTCGATATCGTAGGACTTGCAGACATCAAGAGCCTCCTTTAAGGAGATATTGCGGAAGTCCTTGCCGGTCTTCTCATTTACCGCGTCACACATATTAAGACGCTTGTAAGGTGCCTTGAGGGAAACGGTGATATCATCATTGATCTTGACTTCATTGGTTCCTAAGATCTCCAAAGATACGGTTTCAAATAAACGTTCACAAAGATCCATCATGCCAGCCATGTCGCTGTAAGCCACATATGCTTCAACGGTGGTAAATTCCGGATTGTGCTTAGGGTCCATGCCCTCATTACGGAACAGACGGCCGATCTCATAGACACCTTCAAGACCGCCAACGATCAGTCTTTTTAAGGAAAGCTCGGTAGCGATACGCAGATACATGTCGATATCCAGAGTGTTATGGTGAGTAACGAACGGTCTGGCAGCTGCACCACCCAAAATGGTCTGCAAGATCGGGGTCTCGACTTCCACCAGTCCTTCATTATCCAAAAAGCGTTGAATGCTACGGATGATCTTTGGTCTGGTTAAGGCGATATACTTCGACTGCTCATTCATGATCAGGTCGACATAACGGCGACGGTATCTTTCTTCAACATCGGTAAGGCCATGGAATTTTTCCGGCAATGGTCTTAAGGCCTTGGTCAGATGGATGTAATCATTGGCCAGTACGCTTAGCTCGCCACTGTCAGTCTTATAGACCAGGCCATGGATACCGACGATATCACCGATATCACTGGCTTTGAATAGTTCATAGGTCTCTTCACCAACGACATTCTTATTGACGACGATCTGGATCTGACCGTCACGGTCCTGGATGTGCATGAATCCCAGCTTGCCCATCCTTCTCTTGGTCATGATCCTGCCGGCTACACTGACAGCGATCTGTCTTTGTTCGATCTCTTCCTTATCTAGTCCCTGATAGAGATCCTTTAATTCCTGGGAGTAATCGGAAAGGCTGACCGTATTTGACAGAAACGGCCCATATCTTGCAACGAAAAAGATTGGGAAGAACAACACCAAGGCAGATGTGATCAGAGCAGATAACGGAGCTCAGATGGAGTGGAACCGTACAGTTGATGAAGCAAGAGTCGTGGGCATTCCTGAAGCTGATATAGTAGCCATGAAGAACTGTAAAGTTTCGTTATAATGGTTCTTTCTATATGAAGCGACTGGGGGGCTGTTATCATTCCTTTTGTAAGGCGCCGATGCAAAATACACCAAAGACCTGGAGTCCGCCTGGAAATTTTACGCTATCTGGTAAAAAAGGTTGAAAATTCGTTGTTTTTAATAAAACGTAATTCTTTAAATTCTTTTTCCAATT
>JAFWFB010000023.1 GCA_017512625.1 Erysipelotrichaceae bacterium | reverse complement strand
CTGCAGGACATAACCGATATTGCTGTGCAGCCAGCCGATCGAACGTTCTCTGTAATCAGTGCCATCGATAAGAATCTCGCCTTTTATCGGTTCATAGAAGCGGCATAACAGATTTACGATGGTAGACTTGCCGCTTCCGGTCTCCCCCACCAAAGCTACCGTCTGACCGGCCTTGACTTTCAGATTGAAATCGTTAAGGATCGGTTCTTCCGGAATATAGTGGAAATCAACATTTTTAAATTCAATATCGCCTTTGATCGGTTCAAAGTTTTCATATTTGTTGTCAAAGACTGTACCATATTTTTCAATGACCTTTTCGCTGTCCTTGACCTTGGCTTCACTGGTAAGGATCGAAGATACACGTTCAACATTGGCCTGACAGATCTGGATCTCATTGAATAGTCCCGCAATGCCCTGTACCGGCCAAAACATCTGATTCGCATAGGATGCAAACAGTGTAAGCTCGCCAAAAGTCATCAGGCCCTTTATCGCTTCACCACCACCCAGCCAGATGATCACAGCAATAACAAAAGCATGGAACATGTTGATGATCGGTCTAAGCATCGATTGAATAGCCGATGCTCTTACCGATGTTTCATACATGTCAGCGGTCTTTTCTTTAAATTCACGGTAATTGTTATCTTCCAGTACCAGGGTCTTGGTCGTCTTAGCGCCATTGATACCCTCGCTGAAAGCATTGGTGATCGTACTGTTGAGTCTTCTGATCTCGCGATGATTAGCCAGGATCCTTTTCTGGAACAGATAAAAGACATAGGCAACAAACGGGAATACCAGTGAAACGATCGTGGCGATCAAAGGATTGATCCTGATCATGACTACCAGACTGACAACGATCGTCGGGATCGACCAGGAAAGATCGGTAAAGGACCAGGCCAGTATCTCGGCTAAGCGGTTGATATCGCTGGTCATACGGGATACCAGCCAGCCGGTTGCATTCGTATCGAAGAAATTGAAAGACAGGCTTTGGATCTTGCGGTAAAGACGATCCTTAAGATCATAACCAAGTCCCAGTTCAAGCTTAGATGCCAGACGGAAAAAGAGATAGAAGCTGATGCAACAGAGCAAAACGACAGCTACATATCTGAAGATATATCCCCTTAAGACACTGTCTTCAAACTTCACACCGACGAATTCATCGATAGCAACCTTATTCAGATAAGGAATGATTACTTCGCAGATCGAGATGATCAGATTAAGGATCAAAACGGATAAAAAGGTTCCTTTATAGTTCTTTAGACTTAAAAGGATGACTTTCCAGCTTTTAAAGCTCATCTTTTCGGACTGAAAGCTTTGTTCTTCCGGACGGTTAGCCATTATGATCATCTCCTTTCTTCTCATCTTCTTTTTTATTCTCGATGACCATGCGGCTTTGCAGGTCATAGATGCGACGATAAAGACCATCTTTGGCGATCAGCTGTTCATGTGTACCCGATGCTGAAACAGTACCGTCTTCAATGACATAGATCAGATCGGAATCCATGGCACAGCTTATCCTTTGAGTGATGATGATCATCGTGATATTCTTGGCATATTCTTTAAGCGAATTGCGGATATTCTGATCGGTTTCGCTATCGACTGCACTTAAAGAGTCATCAAAGATCAGAATCGGTGGATTCTTGATGATGGTACGGGCAATGGCCACTCTCTGTTTCTGGCCGCCGGAAAGGGTAACGCCCTTTTCACCGACCAGGGTATCATAGCCCTTATCAAAGTTATTGATGACATCATAGATCGAAGCGATCCTCGATGCTCTTTCTATTTCATTGGTGCTGGTATTTGAATCATATATGGCAATATTGTCCTTGATCGAACGGCTGAACAGGAATGGCTCTTGTAAAACGATACCGATATTGTTGCGGATACAGCGCTTGGAATATTCCTTAATATCCTTGCCATCGATCAGGATCTCACCTTCATTGGCATCATAAAGCCTGGTTAAAAGATGAACCAAAGAGGACTTTCCGGAGCCGGTCGGACCGATGATCGAGATGGTCTGACCTTGCTTTATCTTAAGATTAAGATCTTTTAAGACGTCAAAATTATCATCATCATAATGGAAATAAACATTATGGAATTCGATATCACCATTGATCTTGGTATCAATACCGCTATCCAGATCTTCCGGAGTCTCATTGCGGATCTCTAAAAGACGGCCAATGCCAACACCCATCTTGCCCAGTTCAGCCAGTATCCTTCCGACATTCCTGATCGGATAAAGCATGTTACGCTGATAGGAAACAAACAGGAAGAAATTTCCGGTTGAAAGCAAGCCATTGCGGGCTTCAATGATACCGAAGATGATGATGATCATGCACTGGAACAGAACGATCGCATAGGATGTAGCTTCAAAAAAGGCCAGTTCATTCAAAACATCCTGGGTAACATCACGAAACTTGCGGTTATATTTTTTGAATTTGTCGATCTCAAAAGCCTCACGGTTAAAGGCCTTGACAACCCTGATGCCGCTAAGCGATTCCTGAATGTCGGCTGTAAGCTCCGCTTCGGCTTCATCAGCCAGCTTGAACTTGCGCTGGAAT
>JAFWFB010000022.1 GCA_017512625.1 Erysipelotrichaceae bacterium | reverse complement strand
TGCTGATGATTTCCTTAAAAGCGTCAACCTAGCACCACTTGATAAACAGGGAAATCGCAGTTTCGAAGCCTGTGGCAGGAATGTCGTCGTTGTCGGTGGTGGCAATGTAGCGATGGATGTTGCCAGAGACGCGATCCGATTAAAACAGGTTGAAAGTGTAACGATCCTATATAGACGAAGTGAAAACGAGATGCCTGCCTGCAAGCAAGAGATAGATGAAGCCAAGGCCGAAGGCATCAGACTTTTGACCTTGACCAACCCGGTCCGTTATCTGGGAAAGGATGGCATCCTTGAACAGGTCGAGTGTGCGATCATGGAACTGGGCCAGCCGGATGCATCCGGAAGAAGAAGACCGATCGAATCCGATAAAGAACATGTCTTTATCAAGGCCGATACCGCTATCCTGGCTCTTGGTTTTAACAACGATAAGACGATGTCTGAACAAAATATCATCGAAGCAGACAAATGGGGCTGCTTTATCGTCGATGAAAAGCGGATGACTTCCATGGATGAAGTCTACGCGGGAGGAGATGCGGTGAATGGTGCCGATACCGTCGTTAAAGCCATGAAGGATGGCATCATTGCTGCTAAAGCGATCATGGAGAAACTAAAATGAATGTATTAATAGCACCTAATCCCCTTAAAAAGGGCAGCGCAGAGATCGTAAGGGCCGTTACCGGTTTCTTTGGTTCAGAGAAAGTTTCCTATACCATCGTCGATGAAGAAAAGGATTATCCAAAGGGACCTTTTGATCTGCTTTTATTCATCGGTGGTGACGGTACCCTGATCCACTTTGCTCACTATGCCTTGCACTACG
This sequence comes from Erysipelotrichaceae bacterium, assembly GCA_017512625.1. The sequence continues at coordinate 853 of JAFWFB010000022.1, read as the reverse complement.
ATATCCCGATGATCGGGATCAATCTGGGAAGCAGGGGGTATTATTGCCGGATCGATAAGGAAAACATCATTGAAGATCTAAAAGCTTTGATCGATCAGGATTACCAGATCGAAGAGCATACCATCATGCAGCTTAGCGATCCTGAAAGCAGCCACCAGGTCATCAATGAAGCAGCCTTCTACGCTGACCTTACCATCTGTAACTTCGAGATCTCCTTGAATAAAAAGATCATCTACCACTCCAAAGCTTCCGGGATCCTGATAACCACTACCATCGGTTCCACTGGTCTTAATAAGTCCTTGGGTGGCGCCATTATCGATAATGGTCTTGATCTGCTTGAGATCAATCCGATCGCTACCAATACCGGTTATCGGACACCACTGATCATCGATGCGGGAAAAGAATATGAACTGCATATCGATAGGGACTGCAACTTAAGCATCGATGGCCAACCAAAGATCAAGGTCAAAGGAAAAACCACCTTCAGCTTCAAGGGTCTGGATAGAAGACTGAAACTTGTTAAGTGGTATTAGTATAAATAATTCTTTATTCTTATATCAAAAACTAAGCAACCATTACTATCGGTATATAATCGATAGAAGATACACTCGATCACTTATACTTTTTATGTCCAATGAATTTATAATATCGATTATGTTTGTGAAATAGTTATTCTAAAAAAGCATCAGTTTGATGCTTTTTTATACTGTATAAAATGATTAATATAAGATGATTTAATTAAAGAATCTTGCTCTTAATTGACGTGCACCTTCTTTTGTTATCAAACCATTTACGTCTTTTAGTTCATCTAGAGTGAATATTGTATTCGAAATCAAATCGTGAATGTTTTCGC
>JAFWFB010000196.1 GCA_017512625.1 Erysipelotrichaceae bacterium | reverse complement strand
CTTCAATCAGGCATAATACTGTCAGCTCAACATTCTCTGTCCTGCTCATAGAATTATCCTCAAAAATATCGATTTATCTTTCTAGATTAATTATACAAAAACAGGACCGAAAGGTCCTGTTCTATTCTATCTGGTGGAGCATACGGGACTCGAACCCGTGACCTCCTCGCTGCCAGCGAGGCGCGCTCCCAGCTGCGCTAATACCCCGGTAAAATGATTATAACATCATACCGGAATAATATAAAAGGTTAATTGAAGATTATCGCCTTAGCTCTTTCCTGATCTGTTCCCACGGATATTCCTTATTACCGAAATGTCCGAAGTTAGCGGTTTTTCGATATATAGGTCTTCTCAGATCCAGCTCCTTGATGATATTGGAAACACTGAAATCGAAGTTCTTATTGATGATCTCTAAGGTCTTTTCGTTATCTTCTTCGCTTTTATCGGTTCTAAGGCAAATGCTTACCGGCTTATTCATACCGATAGCATAGGCTACCTGGATCTCACACTCGTCACATAGACCATGAGCTACGATATTCTTGGCTACATAGCGGGCATAGTAAGCTGCTGAACGGTCAACCTTGCTTGGATCCTTGGAAGAGAAGCAGCCACCACCGATCCTGCCCATACCGCCATAGGTATCAACCACGATCTTTCTGCCCGTGGTACCGGAATCGCCAAAGGAACCGCCTATCGTAAATGATCCTGAAGGATTGATATAGTACTTGGTATTTTCATCGAGCCATTTCGGTTCGATGGTCTTACCGATAACTTCCTTCTTTATGACTTCGGATAACTCCGTTTGGTTCATTTCCTTAACATGCTGGGTTGAGACGATTATGGTATCGATCCTGAAGGGTTTACCATCTTTATATTCGACAGTGACCTGGGTCTTTCCATTAGGTCTGATCCTTGTATCTTCCTTTCTGTATTCAGCAAGTCTTTTAGCCAGTTTCTGGGCAAACCAGACCGGTGCAGGCATATAGTCTTCGTTGTCACTGCAGGCATAACCAAACATCATGCCCTGATCACCGGCTGATACTTCATCCCGGTTAACCGCGTCATTGATCTCTGAAGACTGTTTGCCGATCCTGGTGACAAACTTATAGTCTTCCTCATAGCCGATATCCCTGATCACACTTAAAGCAATAGAGGCATAATCAAGCTCAGCCTTGGTATTAGCCTCACCATAAAGGAAGACCAGATCATCCTTGATGGTGCATTCCACTGCCATATGGGAATAAGGGTCTTTTTTTAAAGCCTCATCCAGGATCGCATCCGCGATCTGGTCACAGATCTTATCCGGATGGCCATCCGTTACACATTCACTGGTAAATAAATAATTAAGCATAATAATTCTCTCCTTTTACTATGTCTGAGCTATGTGATCAAAGAGTTATCAGATACTTAAACAGATCGATATCCTTTTGGTCGGTACTGATGCTATCAAAAGGCATGGAATCCTCGTCCTCATCTCTTGAAAAGAGTATCTTGTTTCCATTGACATCACTCTCCAAAAGCCAGTATTCCTTGTCTGCAATATCGATCGGAAGCGCCTTGCCGGTGGAAGAAACAAGATAATTTTCGATATCCTTTCGATCAAACATCCTGAAGCAGATATAAGATATCTCATTGACTTCTTCGTTATAGTAGAGTGCTATCACATCTGCACGATGTTTAGCCTTTGCTACTGCCTCCGGATAATGCATATTACTGATACGATCGTACCAGTCGATGAATTCATCGATTCCGGACCCGAAGGATTTCTCTCCCGACCATGAGCGGGCGATTGCACCCATAACAGTAAGGCTGTTGATTTCACTAAGATCCAAACGGATACTTAAAATCGTGCATGTCTCAAGACCCTTAATGCCACTCAGATCTACCTTTCTTCCGCTTTTTCCGGATAAATAATCCTCGAGTTGATTTCTTTGCTCTTCAGTTTCATAAGAAACGACAGCATACTTTAGATAGTCATTCATTTTCTTTTCCTCCTTCTGATGACAGCCATAAAAAGCAGGAAAAAGAAAAACTCCCATCGCGATGGGAGTTTATATATAACAAGTGATACATCTCCCATCATTCAAGCTTTAGCACCTTCTTACTGGATAAGGGTTGCTGTACGGTCATCGAGCTTGTCTCTCACGTACTCTTTATGGTTGACTTCATTATACTATATCGTCCAGGCTTTTTAATACTCTGTTTAAACAGTTTTACACCTATTCTTAGTCATAAGAATAGGTGTAAAAGACCTTCTTATACGGATAATCCCTTTCAATGGTCCAGCCATCATATTTCTCATTCACTTCTTTAGCATGATTCTTATCTCTTACCGGAAAGTAATCGATGTAAGTTTTATCAGGCTGATGGATCTCTGAATACTGTCTTAATACATAGCCGCCACATTTTTTACACCGATAAAGGCTTCTTCCTCCTTCTTCCCAGGTATGAAGACTGTGACCATTGCATTCACTGCCATAGTATTCGATAAATTCCAGGTTTCTTTCATTAAATGATCTCTGATCTTCAAACATGCAACATATCTTCATGTCATGATTCATATTCTCCCCCTCCCGCATCTTCATGTTAGTATCCCTACTTGAATTGCCACAGCGATCATCGATTGAAAGACAGAAACAAAAACTCAAGGATGCCTTGAGTTTTCTTTTAAAGACTCTTTTATTCGTTTTCTATTCTCCGCTTACCAGGTCGCTGTATTCCTGCTTTATCTCTTTAAACTTATCAAGCAGATTATAGATGCCATCTTCGGAAGGCACTCCTCTTTTAAGGTCCGCAGGCAGCTTTCCGGCCTCATCGTCTTCGAAGTCCTTTCTCCATTGTCCGCTGCTGTAGTATTCTTCTAAAGATGCAAGATCTTCCTTGAGCTTCTTAAAAGTAGCAAGGTCTTCTTCCACCTTGCCAAAAAGCATCAGGGCTTCATCATAGACCTCTTCATAGCTTCTTATTCTTTCTTCTCTTGTCATATTATTTCTCCTGTTTTTCTTCAATCTCATTCTACCTAATAATATTTATTGCTCAAAGCGAAAAAGCCGGACGATTAAAATATATAATTAAGGTGTGAATAAAAGAAACAGATTCCATACCATCATTCACGGTATCGTTATCGCTACGGTGTGCTTTTGTTCATGAATAAAACTATATTACAAACAAGATAAACCGATAAGGAGGAAGTTATGATCAGATTAGAGACCGAAGTAAAACGCGTAAGTATCTTTAGAAGCGGTGCGGAAGTTACCCGCAGTGGCAGTGCAGATCTCCCGCAGGGTATCTCACAGCTTCATGTCTATGGCTTAAGCAATAGCGCCAATCAGCCGACAGTAAGACTGTATTCGAAAGAAGGTGTATCCTGTGGCAACCTGCGTTTTGAGACCCCTAAGGAAGAAGAGAAGGTAGAAACCAAAAAGATCAGTGAAGAGATCACCCTTACCCAAAAGCAGATCGAATCCCGGCAGCTTCAGATCACCCTTTGGCAAAATAACGGCGATTTTTCCAACCGGACATCGGTAAATGCGAACGAAGTCCAGGACTACATCGAAAGGCTGCCTAAACGCTTAGAGGATCTTAACAAGGAGATCATGGAGCTGGAAGACAAGTTAAAGGAACTGGAAAAGAAGCTGGAAGAAGTTCAGAAAAAGGAAAGCCTGCCGATAGTGATCGCTGAGGTTTTTGTAAATGAAGCCGGAAGCTATCCGTTTGAACTGCGCTATCACGAAAACTGTGCTAACTGGAGCCCGGAATATGAGATCCATTCCAATGCCAAGGATCCGCTTAAATTCAGGATGCGGGCAAGGATCTATCAGACTACCAGTGAAGACTGGAATGATGTAGCTGTATCCTTATATACCGGTGATCCTGCCGGTATCAGCGAACTGCCTGAGATCGATCCATTATACCTGGATATCCGGGAAAAGACGGTACAAAGAAAGACCAACCGAATGATGATGTCAATGGCCGCAGGAATGGCCATGAACGGTGACATGGCCATGGAAGATAGCGAAGAAGCGATGGTCACCATGGGCGTGATGAAGGCCGAGGTCAAAAGCGATGAAACGATGACCGAGTATGTCTTGCCGGGAAAGCGGAACATCCTTAAGGATAGCAATGGTACGATGGCTGACTTGCAGGAATACGATGTAGATGCTACCTACCAGATCGCGGCGGTAGCCAAATACGATCCTTCCGCTTATCTGATCGCCAAGGTCAAGGCTGCCGATCTTCCTTTGATGAATACTTTCTTTGCTAACATCTATCTCAAGGATATGTTTACCGGCAGTATCGACATCGATCCGGATCTTACCAAAGATGAGATCGAGATCACCCTGGGCAAGGAAGAAAGGGTCCATGTCTCCAGGAAAGAAACAAAGCATAAAACTTCCAATGTTCTTTTAAAGGGACAGAAGGTCACTGAATATGCCTATGAGACCAAGGTGGCCAATCTTTCTGATGAACAGATCAAGATAACCCTCAAGGACCAGATCCCGGTATCCCAGAACAAGGAGATAAACGTCGATGTTATCGAACTCGATGGAAGCAAACCGGACGAGGAGACAGGCATCTTTACCAAGGAACTGACCATCGCGCCAAAGCAAAGCGAGACGGTCAAACTGGCTTATAAGGTAGCCTGGCCAAAGGATAAGCTGGTCGAAGAGAAGCAGCAACAAAAGTACTGTCCTTCCTGCGGTGCCCGAGTCTATGGCAAGTTCTGTCCGGAATGCGGAACACCTTGCTGATAAGTTGTCTGTTTAAGACTTTATAAAACAAAACCGATGATAATATCATCGGTTTTTATATTCATATTTGTTTTATCGTTTAGAAGCCGTTTATCTTATTGCGCAATACTTCCAGATCTGTTCTCGCATCAAGTTTAGCCTGGACTTTTTCAGCCAGTAT
>JAFWFB010000195.1 GCA_017512625.1 Erysipelotrichaceae bacterium | reverse complement strand
AGGGCAGTAAGGACTTAGAATCAAGAGTAGTTAGCAGGAGGTAACTAGATATGATGCCATTGACTTTAGCTGATGTAGGAGTAGAAAATACGATCCTAAGGATATCCGGAAATCCGGAAGTAAAAAGACATCTGGAAGACATGGGTTTCGTTCCCGGAGCTGATATCGAACTGATAACAGTCTTTAATGGAAACGTCATCGTCAAGATCAAGGATTCCAGAGTCGCCATCAGTGAAGAAATGGCAAGGAAGATCATGATTTAGGGAGGATTATGAAGACTTTAAGAGATTTAAAGAAAGGCGAAAGCGCTAAAGTAGTTAAACTCCATGGTGAGGGTGCCGTTCGCCGCAGGATCATGGACATGGGAATTACCAAGGGAACTACCGTAAAAGTTATCAAAGTAGCACCTTTAGGTGATCCGATGGAGATCAACGTCAGAGACTATGAATTATCAGTCAGAAAAGCTGACGCGGAAATGGTCGAGGTCGAAGAGGAAGTTGCTGAAGAGACCCAGACTATAAAAGAATAACAATTATTTTTTTAGAGATGAGTTAGCGTTAGCTAATTGGAGGAAGCATGGAAATTAAGATTGCTCTCGCGGGTAACCCGAACAGTGGTAAAACGACACTGTTCAATGCCCTGACCGGTTCCAATCAGTTTGTTGGAAACTGGCCGGGAGTTACCGTTGAGAAAAAAGAAGGACGTTATAAAGGTAATAAGGATGTAACCATTACCGACTTACCGGGTATCTACTCATTATCCCCATACACACTGGAGGAAGTTGTTGCCCGTAACTATCTGATCAATGAAAGACCGAATGCGATCATCAATATCATTGACGGAACCAACCTGGAAAGAAACCTTTATCTGACCACTCAGCTTACTGAACTGGGTATTCCGGTCGTAATCGCCATCAACATGATGGATATCGTCGAAAAAAGCGAAGATAAGATCAATGTATCCGAGCTGGAAAGACAGCTGGGTTGCAAGGTCGTTCCGATCTCAGCCTTAAAGGAGACCGGTATCGAGGAACTTGTAAAAGCAGCTATCGAAGCATCCAAAGGCAAGACGGTACCGATGCATACCTTCAGCGGTTCGGTCGAGCATGCCCTGGCTCACATCGAAGAAGCTGTAGTTCATGAGATGCCTGAGGAGCAGCAGAGATGGTATGCGATCAAGATCTTTGAACGTGATGAGAAAGTCATGGAGAGCATCAATATCGCTCCGGAAGTCAGAGAACATATTGAAAACGACATCAAGGCTGTTGAAAAGGAATTCGATGATGATGCTGAAGCTATCATCACCAATGAGAGATATATTTATATCTCATCCATTATCAAAGCCTGTCTGAAGAAAAACAGGGAAAGCTCCCTGACTACTTCCGATAAGATCGATAAGATCGTTACCAACCGTATCCTTGGTCTTCCGATCTTTGCCCTGGTCATGTTCTTAGTCTATTACATCGCCATGGTAACAGTCGGCTCAGCGGCTACCGATTGGGCAAATGACGGCTTATTCGGTGATGGTTTCCATCTGTTTGGAAACGGAAGTGCTGCTTATGAAGAGGCAGCTGAAACCTATGGCGACAGCGATCAGATCATCGATGCCTTCGTATCCGAATATGGCAATGATGAGATCGCCATGGCCATCGATACTGAAAGTGAAGAATATGATGAAGTAGCCGCAAAATCTGCTTTGGAATCACTGGTATCTTTGACTGAGGAAAATGCTGATGTCACTTATCAGACAGTTGATGAGGAGACTTTGGAAGCTACTGCTCACGTGCATACTACCAAGGCCATGCTCAAGGAAGCTGTTGATAATTATTTAAATACAGAATATAAGGAAGCCTACGGTGCTCCTGATACATCTACTTATGGTACCTGGGTACCTGGTATTCCGGTACTGGTCGAAGGATTGCTTGATAAAGTCGGTGCTGCTGACTGGTTAAAGGGACTGATCCTTGATGGTATCGTTGCCGGTGTCGGTGCGGTACTGGGATTTGTTCCTCAGATGCTGGTATTATTCTTCTTACTGGCAATTCTGGAAGGCTGTGGCTATATGGCCAGAATCGCCTTCGTCTTAGACAGGATCTTCAGAAGATTCGGTCTGTCCGGAAAATCATTCATTCCAATGCTGGTAGGTGTCGGATGTGGTGTTCCGGGAATCATGGCTTCACGTACGATCGAAAACGAACGTGACCGCCGTATGACGATCATGACCACGACCTTCATCCCTTGTGGAGCTAAGGTCCCATTCATTGCGATGATCGCCGGTGCGATCTTCCATGGTTCACCATTTATCTCGGTTGGCGCTTACTTCATCGGTATGGCTGCCATCATCATCTCCGGTATCATTCTGAAGAAGACCAAGATGTTTGCGGGCGACCCGGCTCCATTTGTCATGGAACTGCCTGCTTATCACTGGCCAACCCTTAAAAACGTTCTCCGTTCAACCTGGGAAAGAGGCTGGTCATTCATCAAGAAAGCCGGAACCATCATCCTTCTTTCAACCATCGTTGTCTGGTTTACTTCATACTTCGGCTTTGTCGATGGCAAGTTCACAATGTTGGGAGAAGATCAGCTGGGTATGTCGATCCTGGCTGCTGTCGGTAATGTCTTTGCCTGGATCTTCAAACCGCTTGGATTTGGAACCTGGCAGGCAACCGTTGCTTCCGTTACCGGACTGGTCGCCAAGGAAAACATCGTTGGTACGATGGGTATCCTCTATGGCGGATCCGGTGATGTATATGGAACTTTAGCCAATACCTTTACTCCGGTTTCCGGACTGGCCTTCCTGGTATTCAACCTGTTATGTGCTCCTTGCTTCGCCGCCATCGGTGCTATCAAGAGAGAGATGAACAATACCAAGTGGACCTGGTTCGCTATCGCTTATCAGTGCGGATTTGCCTGGCTGGTAGGATTCATGATCAACCAGTTTGGCAACGCCATGTTTGGAAGTATTAATGTTATCGGTCTAGTCCTGGCTTTCGCAGTACTGGTCGCCAACCTCTACTTACTATTCAGACCATACAAGGAAGCTACCAGATTAGAGAATAAATAAGCCTGATCTTGGGAACTGCAATCATCCTTTCACTTCTCGTCTTGTATGTATGCTTTATCATCAAAGGCATCATCAAGGATAAGAAAGCAGGAAGATCAGCGATCTGCGGCGGGGAATGCGGACATTGTTCCGCTTCCTGCAACTGTCAGAAGATCAGCGCCGATCTTAAAAGATTAAGAAACAATGTATAAGATAACATTAAAACTGGATGGCATGGCCTGTACGATGTGCGAGAGCCATGTCAACGATCTGATCCGCAACAATCTACCGGTCAAGAAAGTCAAATCTTCTTACAAGAAGAATAAAGCGGAGGTAATAAGCGAAGTAAAGATCGGTAAAAACGAATTTGAGCAGGCATTCAAGGACAGCGGTTACCGCATCCTGAATGTAACAACTGCTGAAGAAGAAAAAAAGAGATTCTCCCTTTTTGGATAATAAAAAAGGCTGCTCACGAGCCTTCCGCATAAAGAAGTATTATGACAAATTCGGTGTAACCTTAGGGTCATGCCGTTTTTGTTTGTTGTGTTTGATAGTAGCCGCT
>JAFWFB010000194.1 GCA_017512625.1 Erysipelotrichaceae bacterium | reverse complement strand
GCATTGTTCATGGTCGGAGTGATGATACCGGACATGATAATAGCTTTGTGATATAAGCCGTCAGCTGCAGGCATGCCCATCAGACATGAGACCTTGCCGCCGCCACCGGACTGACCGGCGATGGTAACATTATCCGGATCGCCACCAAAGGCTTCGATGTTTCTCTTGACCCATCTTAAGGCTTCGACCAGATCCAGCTGACCGAGGTTGCCTGAGCGGGCATACTTTTCGCCGAAACTGCTGAGGTCGAGATAACCCAAGACATTAAGACGATGGTTGACGGTTACGACACATACATCGTTATACTTGGCCATGTTAAAGCCTTCATAGCCCTGATGTTCAATGGATGAACCATTAGTAAAGCCACCGCCATGCAGCCAGACAAAGACCGGCTTTTTAGCTTTCGGATCCAGATCCCTGGTCCAGACATTGAGATTCTGGCAATGGTCGCTCATCGGCCAGCGGCGATATGGATTCTTGATGTGGTTTCCGAGATATCCATAGTTGGCTTTAGGAGCAATATAACCATAGCAGGTAGCTTCCTTGACACCTTCCCATGGTTCGCATTCCCTTGGAACTTCATAGCGGTTGGCGAAAGCATAGTCTAGACCATAGAAGCAGAAGACGCCATCATTCTTAAAACCTCTTACCAGACCCTTGTCGGTCTTAACGGTCGTATTGCGTCCGTGTTCAAAGTTCATATTATTTCCTCCTATATATTGATGCTTATCAACTCATAGAAAAGCGGCCCCTAAAAGAAGCCGCTTAAAAGTATCATTTATTCACCAAATAATGTCTCAAAGATCTCATCATCGTAGTTGCAGGCAATACGGGTATTGTCATCGATGATCAGAGTTGGGGTGCAATCCTTGGTGCAGGCCGGCCATTCGATCTGTCCCGGAAGCTGTGGTGAACCATATCTGGCAAAGTTAGCCAGTCTTTCCGAACACTGCAGTTCAACTTTTTCAGTTGCATCGCCACCTAAGTCATTGGATGGGATGATGCTGGTGTTATGGAAGAAGAACGGTATCTCATAGCTGTGGACCGGGGTACTGCTCTCGTTGATACCGGTAGTCGGGGCAAAGAGATAGTTATAGATCGGGGCACAGTTATCACGCAGACGGGCAGCGATCAGTTCCTTACTGCCTTCACGGAAAGAACGCATTTCCAGATTCAGGAAATCGTAGAGTTTCTTTTCCGGGAAGGTCTTTCTAAACAGCGGAACGACCTTTTCCGTCTTTTCCTTGCCATACTTTTCGATCAGGATATTCATGACATCTTCATCGGTAAGATCACTGCTGTCATAATCCGGTCCAAACTGGTAATGGAATTCAGCAAATACACCACCGACAACGACCGGTACGGTCTTAGCGTAATCACTGTAGCCGTATAATACCGGATCACCAGGGAAGTCGACATTCTTTCTCGGACGTAAGGAAAGTCTGGTAGAATCGATCTCCTTATCGGCCTTCATCAGGGCCTGCATCAGATCATACTGATCGATGGTTTCGATCTTGTCGATCTCTTCTTCTTTAATGCCTAAGATCTCTAAGGCTCTCAGGATGATCGGACGCTGATCGAAGACGAAATCCTTGCCATGCTTTGGACCGATGCCACTCATGACCATCGCTCTGTGGTATAAGCCATCAGCTGCAGGCATGCCTAACAAAGTGCAGACCTTTCCGCCGCCGCCGGACTGACCGAAGATGGTAACGTTGTTCGGATCGCCACCGAAAGCGGCGATATTGCGGTGTACCCACTCTAACGCCTTGACGATATCAAGCATACCCAGGTTGGCTGAACGGGCATATTTCTCACCAAAACTGCTAAGATCGAGATAACCTAAGCAGTTAAGACGATGGTTGATGGTTACGACACAAAGATCGTGATACTTGGCCAGGTTAAAGCCGTCATAGGCCTGATGCTCGATGGATGATCCATCAGCAAAGCCGCCGCCATGCAGCCAGAAGACGACCGGTTTTTTCTTTTCCGGATCGAGGTCTCTGGTCCAGACGTTTAAGTTCTGGCAATGGTCACTGGTTGGCCAGTAACGGTATGGATTCTTGATGTGATTGCCACGGTAATTGGCTTTCTGTGGAGGACAGATATAACCGAAAGCGGTAGCTTCCTTTACGCCTTCCCATGGTTCGCATTCGACCGGTACTTCATACCTGTTCGCAAACGCATAGTCTAAGCCATAGAAATGATAGATACCATTATGTTTGAAGCCTCTGACCGCACCCTTATCAGTAGTGACGATCGTACTAGGTCCATGTTCAAAATTCATCTTGTTTATTCCTTTCGCTTATTACTCATTAATGATCTTGACCAGTTCTTCGTCATAGTTCGGACATACGCGCATGACGCGGTCAAAGATCAGGGTCGGAATATTGCCTTCCGTACAAGGCTCCCAGACGACATCTCCCGGAATATTAGGGTTGCCATAACGGGCAAAGCTCGCAAATCTTCCGGACATGGTCTTATCCAGTTTTTCGATATAATCGCCACCCAGATCACAAGACGGGATCAGGGCCGTATTATGGAACATGAACGGAATATCATAACTGTGGACCGGTGTGCTTCCGCCATCGATTCCGGTAGTTGGCGCAAATAGATAGTTATAGATCGGAGCAAAGCCGGCTTTAGCACGGGCTCTGATCATCTCCTTGCTACCGGCACGGTAAGACAGATACTGGTAACCAAGCAGGTCGATGGTCTTCTTGTCAGGGAAGACTTCACGGAAGATCTTAAGCAGACGGTCAGCCTTATCCTTGCCATATTTGTCAACGACAGCCTGATACTGCTCTTCCTCACTCATCTCATTGCGTTTGTATTTCCATCCTCTGGTTGCAAATTCAGAGAAGTTGGTACCGATGATGACCGGAATGGTCTTGGCCCACTCGGAATAACCGTTGATGATCGGATCACCGAGGAAGTCTTCGTTTTTCTTCGGAGCGAAACGCATCCTGCCGAAGTTGAGTTCCTTGCAAGCCTGATTGATCGCATCGATCAGCTTGTGGTGATTGACGGTCTTGATACCCTGGATATCGATGCCAAGGATCTGTAAAGCGCGCTTAACGACTTCATCGGTATTACGCTCGTCATTATAGGCACGGACATCGGAGCAGCCGCTCATGATCATCGCCTTATGGAATAAGCCTTCGGCTTCAGGCATGTTCATCAGTGAACAGATCTTGGCGCCGCCGCCGGATTGACCGTATACGGTAACATTGTTTGGATCGCCACCGAAACGTTCGATGTTTCTTCTGACCCACTTAAGAGCCATGATGATATCCAGATTTCCCAGATTGACGCTCCGCTTGAACTCTTCACCAAAGCTGCTGAGATCAAGATAGCCCAGACAGTTCAGACGATGGTTGATGGTTACGACACAAAGGTCATACTCGTTAGCGAGGTTAAAGCCATCATAAGCCTGATGTTCCAGTGAGGAACCGTCATTGAAGCCGCCACCGTGGATCCAGAAAACGACCGGTTTCTTTCTGCTTGGATCGATATCTCTGGTCCAGACATTCAGATTCTGACAGTGATCGGAGATCGGCCAGAAGCGATACGGATTCTTGATGTGATTGCCTATGCGGTTGTATTGCGAAGGCGGGCAGATGAAACCATAGTTGGTAGCTTCCTTATAGCCTTCCCATGGTTCACATTCTCTCGGTACTTCATAACGATCAGCATAAGCGTAATCAAGTCCCCAAAAGTGATACACACCGTTAAATAAAAAACCCCTAACATCTCCCTTGTCAGTGGTAACGGTCGTGGATCTACCGTGTAAAAAAGTCATATTATATTATTCCTTTCTTATATAACTACTTTAATTCTACTACACCTTAAAAGATAAACAACAGACAATCAAAGCGCTTCCATATTTTCCTTTTCCAGGATATGGAATTCCATGATGTTATCGATATAAAGCTTTTCCTTTTGTTCATCCAAAAGGTAGTGTTCCAGTTCGTTATACTTCCTGATACGGGTATAGATATCCCGGTACTTGCCGCCTTTTTTGTAAGGGTCCTTTTCAAAATAGACCAGGTAGATCAAAAGATCCTGATCCTTATGGTCCAGGACATAGCGGATCTTCTCCCCGATGGCCAGTTTATCCTCGTTTAGAAGTTCGATCTGCTCTTGTGTAAACCGGGAAGTCTCCTTGATCTCCTCATCAAAGCCGGTCAGGGCCGCAAAAGGCGAAAACTGAGCCGCCCTATCTCTTAGAGACATCTTGCGGTACTTGGACTTAGGTCTTGGGGTATCGATGATATCGGAATATCTCATGCCTTATGACCTCCGATCTGTTTGTTACGCTTTAAAGCGGTAGCACCTTCCTCGAAACTGATGCCCTTGACGATCGCATTCTTGCCATATTTATTCTTGATGTTTAAAACAGCCTGCTGAACTTTTCTTTCCTTATCCTTTTCCTTTTCGAAATCTTCCACTTCCGCGCTATCGGTTAAAAGATCAAGCTGGAAGTCCATCCTGGCCTTGCCTTCAGGAAGTATCTCAATGGCAGCGATATTTAGCCTTCTTACCTTTAAACCGGGTCTTGCTATCGCGTCGAAAAGCGATGTTGCCGCATCGATATAATATTTGCCAAGATTGGTAGATTGGATCAGGGTGACGGTACCATGGGAATGCTTTGGTGTCTTGCGGCCATAGCGGTCGATCGTCACTTCACCCTTATAGAATTCATTAACTGATTCGATATCATAGCCGATATCCACTACCAGCTTATCGCTGGCCAGTCCCTTGGAAAACATGTCCAAAGCCAGGGCATCAGCCATCTCGGATAAGACGATCCGGGCTTGTTTCAGTTCATACGGTCTTTCCAGTACCTGACCCTGGCTAAGACTATGGGCGGATGGGGTATAGGATTTGATATCCTTCATCCGGGTAGTCTCGATGCCAAAGGCATGGTCGATCAAAAGTTCAGCATTGATACCGAACAGTTTAAATAGTTTATCTTCATTTTCAATGGCTTGTCTGGCTACATAACCCATCGTATAGAGACCGATAGATGCTAAGCGGTTGCGGTAACCGGAACCAATCATCCAGAAATCGGTGATCGGCTGATAGTCCCAGAGTTTCTCCTTATAGCTTTGTTCATCGAGCTGGGCGATCCTGACCCCGTATTCATCAGCTTCCAAATGCTTGGCCACGATATCCATGGCCACCTTGGCCAGATAGAGATTGGTGCCGATGCCGGCTGTTGCGGTGATACCGGTAGAATCATAGATATCCTTGATGATCATTCTGGTCAGATCGAAAGGGCTCATATTATAGATGCTGCGATAGCTGGAAGCATCGATAAAAACTTCATCTACGGAATAGGAATGGATATCCTCCGGGGCGAAGTATTTCAGATAGATCTCAAAGATCCTGGCTGAATAATCCATGTAGTATTGCATCCTTGGGGTAGCGACGATGTAATCCAGTTCCAGATACGGATCTTTCGCCAGCTCTTCGCTGAGATAGCTCTTGCCCCTGAATCTTCGGCCATTGATCTTAGCTCTTCGATCCTCGTTGATCTTCTCGACTGCCCTTACAACTTCAAAAAGTCTAGCTCTGCCCCCGATTCCATAGGCTTTTAACGGGGTCGAGACTGCCAGACAGATCGTCTTGGTCGTTCTCGAAGCATCGGCTACGACAAGATTGGTCTTTAAATGATCGAGCTTTCTTTCTACGCATTCAACCGAAGCATAGAAGGTCTTGAGATCGATGGCGATGAATACTTTTTCCACACCTTAATTATACCAATAGAAAAGGAACCTTAACGGTTCCTTAATCTTCTTTATCTGCCTCCATCTGGGCTTTGGCAGCCTTGATGACTTTATCAGCAACGTTTTGCGGAGCACGCTCGTAGCGGTCAAAGGCGATGGTGTAGGTTCCGCGTCCCTGAGTCATTGAACGAAGCTCAGTCGCATATTTCATCATTTCACTCATTGGTACTTCAGCAACGATCTTCTGCTCGTCATCATCCAGCGGGATCATGTCGATGATCGTTCCACGACGTTTGGAGAAGTCACCGTTGATCGTTCCGGCGTAATCATTAGGAATGGTTACTTCAGCTTTTCCGATCGGTTCGAGCAAGACCGGTCCGGCCTTAGGCATACCATCACGGTAGGCTAAACGGGCAGCGGCCTTGAAGGCGATTTCCTTGGAGTCTACTTCATGGTAGGATCCATCATACAGAACAGCCTTGACACCGACTACCTTGTAACCGGCCAAAACACCCTTTTCCATGCATTCTCTAAGACCCTGTTCCGTTGGTGGGAAGTACTGTTTAGGTACGCTTCCACCGAAGACTTCCTCTTCGAATACCATCTCTTCACTGTCACATGGTTCAAATCTGATCTTGACATGTCCGTATTGTCCGGCACCACCGGATTGTTTCTTATGTTTACCTTCGGCTTCGACCTTCTTGGTGATGGTCTCACGGTATTGTACCTTCGGTTCTTCGGTAGTGATCTCGACACGGTATCTTGATTTAAGCTTGGAGATAACTACATCGATCTGCTGGTCACCCAAAGCATAGAGGACCTGCTGATGAGTTTCAGTATTGTTTACCAGACGCAGCGACTTGTCTTCCTCCATGATCTTGGATAAGGCACTGCTCATCTTATCTTCGTCAGCCTTGGTCTTAGGTGCGATCGCAACGCCAAGCATCGGTTCAGGGAATACGATATCCGGAATATTAACAGCCTTAGCTTTGGTGCTTAAGGTATCGTTGGTTTCAGTATACTGAAGCTTGTTGACACAGCCGATATCACCGGTAAACAGCTTACCGACTGCGATCTGGTTCTTGCCCTTGATCAGGTTGATCTGACCGATCTTTTCCATCTGGTCCTTTTTCAAGTTGTAGACCTGGGCATCGGTAGCCAGGACACCACTGGTAACTTTGATATAGGAGATCTTGCCGACGAATGGGTCGATAACGGTCTTAAAGACTAATGCACTAAAGCTTTCGTGTTCGTTGGTCTCCAGACTGACGAGTTCACCTTTTTCATCGATAGCTTCAACAACACCCTTTTCCGCGTAGGATGGGAAGTATTCATCGATCAGATCGAGCACTCTTTCGATACCTACGCCCTTTAAGGCACTTCCACAATAGACCGGCTTGATCTCGCCGTTGCGGACACCGATCCTTAAACCTTTGGCCAGCTGATCTTCCGTAAAGGTCTCGCCACTGAAGAAGTGTTCCATTAGTTCATCATCGGTGGTGGCGATAGCTTCGGCGATGGTATCGTAATAGGTATTTACTTCATCGACCATGTCTGCCGGAACTTCCTTCGGTTCCTTGGCATCGTTGTAATACCAGGCTTTCTTACGCAGGATATTTACTGATCCGACAACATTTCCATTCTCCATGATCGGTACTTCGAACGGAATGACAGTGTTGCCAAACTTATCTCTTAATTCATTAAGTACTTTATCGAAAGAGGCATTCTCTTCATCCATCTTGTTGATGAAGAAGATCGCCGGCATTTTTCTCTTGCTGACTTCCTTGAAGGCCTTTTCGGTACCGGATTCGATTCCGTCTTTGGCACTGACTACGATCAGCGCATTGTCGCCGACTGCCAGACCTTCCTGCAATTCACCTTCATAATCCAGATAACCCGGTACATCGATCAGGTTGATCTTGGTATTCTTCCATTCGATCGGAGCGATAGCGGTGAAGACCGACTGTCCGCGCTTGATCTCTTCCTGGTCAAAGTCCATGGCACTGTTTCCGTCACTTGCCTTGCCCATGCGGTCGATGGCCTTAGTGAAGAAAAGCACTGATTCGACAACGGTCGACTTACCACTTCCGGAGTGACCGAGTAATGTTACGTTTCTTATTTCACTTGCAGTATAATCTTTCATAATTTCCCCTTATTTGAAGTATTCTTCCAATTCACTCAGACACTCCTGTCTTACCCAGTTCAAAGCGGTATTTCCCTCAATATCCTTGATGGTCTTATCGGCACCTTTATTGAGCAGGTAGATGACCAGATCGACGTATCCGCCATAGCAGGCTCTCATCAAGCAGGTGCAACCATTGTTGTCCTGCGCATTGATGTCAGCACCCTTGCCGATCAGGTAGTGAATAACATTGACTTTGAAGGCCAGTACAGCTTCCATTAAAGCAGTACGTCCCTTAGCATCCTTCTTATTGATATCGGCACCCTTTTCGACCAGGTATTCAACTACATGATCCTGACCTAAGAAGGCTGCACGATGAAGTGCGGTACGCATATTGTTGTCGTGAGCATCGACTTGAGCTCCGGCTTCGACCAACAGCTTGCAGACCTCGAGATTGCCTTTCTTGGCTGCACCCATCAAAGCCGTCTTGTTGTCTTTATCTCTGGCTCTGACATCAGCACCGTTATCGATCAGGAATTTAACGATCTCAATGAAGTTTCTTTTTGCTGTTTTCATCAGTGCAGTACGGCCATCGCCGGCGTTATAATTGACGTCAGCGCCCTGTCTGACCAATGAGTAGACTTTTGAGACGTCGTTCAATAAACATGCGTCTATAAATTCTTTATTTAATTGATCCATATTTTACCTCCGATCATTTTTGATATAAAAAAACGCTTAAAAGCGCTTTCATTCCATAAACAAGTGATGACGAATCAACACCCCTTTGATAAGGTTGCCTCTTGTAACTCTATTTTGAATTGTTAGCATCTATATTAAAACCTTTAATCTAATTTTATTGTAATCGGTAATTACCGATATATCAACCTTGAAAGATTTGACTTAGCAAAAAGCGAGAGACTTTTATCCCGATATTTTTCATTATTTTCATAATGAATTTTTAATAAGACGCTTAGTTGATCTTGTGGTATTCCCGGTAGACCTTGTTGCGTGGCAGGTTATAGTCTCGGGCAGCTGCATTGATCGCATCCTTGACGCTCATGCCTGCTTCGATATACTCTTCGATCTTTTCGTTTACCGAACCGAAGGAGACTGCTTTTTCTTCCTTGTGATAACCTTCGATGACGATGACGATCTCTCCCTTTAATTCTTCCAGATCG
>JAFWFB010000193.1 GCA_017512625.1 Erysipelotrichaceae bacterium | reverse complement strand
GGATATATTCAACGGTGGTATTCTGACCGGCCGTAACGATCTTTTTGCCTTCCAGATCAGCGATCGAGGTGATCTCCGGATCCTTGCTTAAAAGGTAGAGATTGCTTAACGCATTGATGCTGATAACAATATATGTATCAGGCAGTTTGTTGTTGATGACAGCGGCCAGGTTGCTTGGAATGATCGCAACATCAACTTCCTTGTTGATCAGCTTGGCGCTCATTGCATCGACCGCACCTTCCAGGGTAAAGTTGTAACGGTCGCTGTGATTTTCCATCATATAGGCCAGACCGATACCGGTCGGACCCTTCATGGCGCCGATATTGACGATCCTTTCAGGCTCGTTTTCGGTTTGCTCGCTTTCCTGCTTGCCTCCTGTACAGGAGCACAGAAGCAGGATGCTTAATAAAATTACCAGTAATTTCTTCATTTAGTCCTCCATAGTGATTTTCTTGTTTTTTCTTTTGATCAATCCTTCGCCTTCCAAAATGTCGAAGGAGCGGTAAAGGGAAGAGCGTGACATATTAAGAGACCGGGCCAGATCCTTCAAAGGGATTGGAATCGTGATCTCCTTCTGGTTGAATTCAAGCAGATACTTGTATAGAGCATCGCTTTTCTCCCTGGAGGAGAATTCCTCGATCTTGTGATTGAGGAAGATGATCTTGGATGAGAGCAGTTCAATGTACCTGATGGCTATCTTCGGATAGCTTATGAAGGCCTTTTTCAGATCCTGCTCGCTGATAAAGATGATCGAACAGTCATCAATGGCTACGATATCAGTCTGAAAGCTTTCTACATCAGTAAACATTGCTGCCATACCGAAGGAATCATATGGTCTGAGAATGGAAAAAGTCATGTGCTTGCCATCGCTTTGCTTATAGACCCGCAGTCTGCCCTTTACCAGGATACCCAGTGAACGGGTGAAATCAGCCTTGTTGAAGACTACTTCCCCCGCCTGATATTCCCTTTCCGCAAACAGCTTTTCCAGACTTTCCAGATCTTCTTCGCTCAATTCCTTAAACAATGTCTGCTTCTTTAATACGTCAACAATTTGTCCCATATAGTACATTATAGATATTGTTAAAAAATTATCAAGATATATTATCTCTATTTATATATAGATTTAGATGCCTGATAATTTGTGCAGAATAAAAATTTCAGTTTTCATTTACACTTAATAATTATTATGTATAATATTGAAAAAGGAGGCAGACGATATGAAACTCATTTTAGCGATAGTGAACAATGACGATGCCGGTGATGTTGCGGACGTATTGACTAAAGAAAACTTTCAAATTACTAAAATCGCTACCACTGGCGGTTTCTTAAAGATCGGCAATACCACCCTTATCTTAGGTGTTGAAGATCAGGATCTGGACAAGGCTATCAACCTCATTGGTGGCTGTGCCAAAAGAAGGACCGCTATTGTACCTTTCACTGCTTCGTACGACACTTCAAGACTCACTTCCTTCCCAATGGAAGTTCAAGTGGGAGGAGCAACTATCTTTGTTTTAGATGTCGAACAGTTCATTAAGTTATAAAAGAGGATGAGAATCCTCTTTTTTATAAGTTAAGAAAGGAAGAAAAATGGCTAAAAAGAAATCTTTGATCCTTGACATTCATGACAAGCCACAGTTTGGTCAAGGCGTACTCCTGAGTTTCCAGCATGTATTCGCCATGTTTGGAGCTACAATTCTGGTTCCGATCCTGACCGGTTATCCGATCTCTGTAGCATTATTTGCATCAGGTCTTGGAACATTCATTTACGCATTTATTACCAAATTCAGAGTACCAATTTATTTGGGAAGCAGTTTCGCTTACATCACTGCTGTTAACTTTGCGGTAAATGCATTAGGCGGTGACCGCAGTGCAGCACAGACCGGCCTTATCCTGATCGGTGCGATCTATGTTATCGTAGCTATTCTGATCAAGTTCATCGGTAAAGACTGGATCGATAAACTCTTACCTCCGATCGTCATCGGTTCAATGATCATGATCATCGGATTAGGACTGGCTTCCAGCGCTATCTCCAACGCCGGACTGGTATTAGGCGGCAACCCTAAAGAAATGATCGTTGCACTGATAACTTTCGCTGCTGCAGCGTTCTTCTCAACCAAAGCGAAAGGCTTCTTCAAGATCATTCCGTTCTTATGTTCGGTAGTGATCGGTTACATCTGTGCGATGATTCTGGGTATTGTGGACTATACTCCAATTACCGAAGTAATCAGCTCCGGTAGATGGATCGGTCTTCCTGATTTCATT
>JAFWFB010000192.1 GCA_017512625.1 Erysipelotrichaceae bacterium | reverse complement strand
AAGTCCTTTTGATCTTCATCGTTGTATCCATCCTGAAGATGTTTGGCGTCTTCGATGCCTTCTGGGGCGCTCCGATCACTTCCGGCGGCATCGCCGATGCAAACACCATCTTTAACCTGGCAGCAGCCTGTGTATTGTTGCCACTTAACAAGGTGATCGAAAATATCGCTACCAGACTGGTCAAAGATGATGCTGACGAAGAAGAATATAAAGAAGACCTGATGCTTGATAAAGCCTTCTACCGTTCTCCGGAGCTGGCCTTATCTGCAGCCTTCAATGTCATCAAAGCTATCTCCGATATGATCAAGGAGGATGCACCGATCGTCTTCGACCTGTTGATTGACTATGATGAAAAGAAGGTCGAAAAGATCAATAAAGATGAAGATCATATCAATTCCCTGACTGACAAGGTAATCGATTATCTCGATCAGATGCCTAAGATCATCGATAATGAACCGCTTAGCAATCACCTTAATTACTATGTCAAGTGTGTAATGGAATATGAAAGGATCGGTGACTATATCGTCAATATCGCTGAAGACGCCACCGAGCTTTATAACAAAGGCTTGGCAGTCTCAGCTAATGCGGCTAAGGAAGTATTGCTGATGAAAGAGGTCAGCGACAGGATCCTGAAACTTACTAACAGCGCCTTTATCGATGACGATGAAGCTGACGCTTTCAGGATCGAACCGCTGGAAGAGACCATCGATGACCTTTCCGAAAGTCTTAAGGACAGCCACCTGAAACGATACAATGCGGGAATCTGTTCCGCCCAGGTCGGTTACATCTATTACGATGTCATCGCCAACTTTGAACATATCGGTGACCAGTGCTCCGACATCGGTTTCCATAGTATCTTCTTCGCTTATCCTGATATCAATGTCACACAGCACAAATATGTCGAGAACCTACATAACGGTATCGATGATCATTACAATCAGGAATACGAAGCATTCAGAAAGGAATATTACGACAAGTTCGAAGAGATCAATAAATAATATGTTAAAAGGAAGATCAGCGATCTTCCTTTTTATTATTCCTGTTTTAGATAATGATAGCGGCGTTTGAAGCAGATCCTATAAAGTATCAGCGACATAAATGTCAATTCCAAAGCAAGGTTAACGATCTTTTTGATATAGCTGTAATCTTTAAGCGTGACGTTAAGCCCTGCGTCGATCAGAAAAAGGATTGCCATGACGATCAAAAAGACCGAGATATTCTTGGGCCTTAAGACTTTTTTGAGATCGGCTTTCGGGAAGATCTTTTTAATTCCGGCCAAAACCATCGCTCCAAGCAAAACAGCCTTTAAGCCGAACTTAAGCAGGTTGCTTGCAAGAGGTGAAAAATAGGTTGCCAGATAAGTATCGATCGCGCCTAATCCCAGATAAACAGCGATCCAGATCAAAGAAAGCAGTATTGCAAAGAAAACGATCCTGGTTTTTAAATTGATCTTGCTTCTTTGCTTTTTATTGACTACCTGTTTGCGCTTATCCTCATCAACCTCGATAGGGTCAGCATCAACTACCTCCATGCTGGCCAGATCAGCCTGCGGGTCATAGAGATTATTATCAAAAGCATCATCCTGGGACCCGAAAAGTGAACTGATCGCCAGCCCGGCCGATCCGATGATCGTTGCTATTTTAGTGGTCAAACTCTTTTTCTCAGACATCAAAGACAATTATACTCCCAATTAATAACCTTAAGAAAGTTCATAGACCAGTATCCGCTGGACCTTGGAATTATACAGAAAGATATCGGTACAATCGATCTCTTCCAACAGTTTCAGGCTTTTAAGTTGTTTGAGCTTACGACGATAGTTTTTGGAAGGGTAATAGAAAAACAGAAGCATCTTTCGCTGATGCCTGCGGCAATACTTGGTCAGATTGTTTAGGACATCGATCAGGATCTCAACGGAGAAAGGATTGAAGAAGAAAGCGCAGTCTGCTT
>JAFWFB010000191.1 GCA_017512625.1 Erysipelotrichaceae bacterium | reverse complement strand
GCCATCGACCAGCACTTCAACTGTCTGATCCTTAAAACGCCGGTTTTTCATATTGGCATAATAAGCTACCTTTTCATTCAGTTCCTGCAGACGTTTTTCCTTTACCTCTCTTGGGACGCTATCTTCCATACTGGCGGCCGGCGTACCGCTTCTTTTGGAGTAAATAAAGGTGTAACAGTTGTCATATCTGCAGTAATCGACGATATCAAGAGTTGCCTTGAAGTCTTCATCGCTTTCATTGGGAAAACCGACGATGATGTCGGTAGTATAAGCGAAATCCTTGAGTTTGGCATTAAGGCGGTCAAACAGGTCCTTATACTCCTCGATGGTATATCTGCGGTTCATCCTTTTTAAGACAGCATTGGAACCGCTTTGGACAGGCAGATGGATATAAGGGCAGATATTCGGATTATCCCTGATAGCATCGATCATGTCTTCATTGAAATCGCGCGGATGAGAAGTCATGAACCTGATCCTGTTGATCCCGGTCTTGGCTACCTCTCTAAGCAGCACATCGAAACCGTACCCCAATCCCAGATCCTTTCCATAGGCATTGACGTTCTGGCCCAAGAGACAGACTTCCTTATACCCGCTGTCTTTGAGATCCTGAACTTCCCTTACTACGTCTTCCAGAAGACGGCTTCTTTCCTTGCCTCTGGTGTAAGGAACGATACAGTAGGTGCAGAACTTGTCACAGCCATACATGATGTTTACCCAGGCTTTATGGGAGGCAAATCTGGTCACCGGAACATCTTCGATGATTTCCCCTTCTCTGGAATATATTTCGATAGCTTTTTTCTTTTTATCGTTATAGATATCACATAACAGCTTTGGCAAGGAAGTGATGTTATGAGTGCCGAAGATAAGATCGACCTGACGATATTTGGAAAGAATGTTCTCGATCGTCTTTTCTTCCTGTGCCATACAGCCGCATAAGCCGATAACGAGCTCAGGTCTTTCTCTTTTGATCCTTTTTAAAGATCCGATCTTACCGTATACCTTGTCTTCAGCCCCTTCTCTGACTGCACAGGTGTTTATCAGGAAGAGATCGGCATTCTTTTCCTCTTGCGCAGGCAAAAAGCCCATCATATCCAATAATCCGGCAATCGTTTCCGAATCGCGCTGATTGGCCTGACAGCCATGGGTCTCTATATAATAAGTCTTTCCTTTTCCCAGTTCCTTATATTTTTCGTCGATCTTAAAAGACCTTCTTTCTATTTCCGAAAGTCTTTTACGGGCTTTATTGATATCGGGAAGGATATAATCTTTATTCACAATGATAATTGTATAAGAAATAAGGCCGTTTTTAAACAGAATAAAAGCACTTTCGCAAGTGCTTCCTAATACTTATCTGTTCTCTTTATCCTTCTTTATAAGGATCCTGATGGCTTCTATGGCGACTTTGATCGCATCATCCGTGTCATGGACTACCGGATTATCCAAGCCGGCTTTGGCCCTTTCCTGGTTGGCCATTACCAGGAATACCGACCCGCATCTTACTCTTCTGAAAGATGAAACGATAAATAAAGCCGCTGATTCCATTTCGCTGGCAAGGCAGCCCATCTTAAGCCAGGCATCCCACTTATTGAGCAGTTCATTACTGTTTGGCAGAACCTCGGGTCTGTGCTGGCCATAGAAAGCGTCTTTGGACTGACAGACGCCGACATGGTACCTGAGCCCCAGATTTCTGGCTCCTTCCACCAGGGCATTGGTTATATCAAAATCAGCTACAGCCGGATATTCGATCGGACAGTATTCCTTGGACGTGCCTTCAAACCTTATCGAAGCGTTGCCGATGACTACATCCCCGCCCAGGACATCCAGCTGCATGCCACCGCAGGTACCGACTCTGATAAAGTTCTTTGCACCGAGATCGCAAAGCTCTTCCAGACCTATTGAAGCACTTGGACCTCCGATACCGGTAGAAACCACCGAGACTTTTACACCATCGATATGTCCGGTATAGGTACAGTATTCTCTTTTTGAAGTAACGAAACAGGCATCATCGAAGTGTTCGGCTATTTTTTCACATCTTCCCGGATCTCCCGGCAGTATGATGTATTCCCCTATATCATCCTTTCCCAGATTGGTATGATACTGTTTTCCTTCTTCCTCGCTGTAATTGATCATAAATATTCTCCTTTACTTCATTTTACTAAAATAAGGTATTAAAAAACCAAGTTTGCACTTGGTTAACAGATAACTATTGAGAAATAGCACCAGTTGGACAAGTACCAACACAAGCGCCACAATCGATGCAAGTTTCTTCGTTACAGACGCACTTGCCATCGTCTCCCAGGCTTAATGATGCGGTCGGGCAGACATCTGCACAAGCACCACAGCCGATACAAGTATCAAGATCAACTTTTACTGGCATTAATTTATCCTCCTCGTAATCATTATAGTATTTAATCGTTTTTTTAACAATTACATTTTTTTATATCAAAAACCTTTAAATTATATATAATTAGTTTAGATAGATGTTATCGAATAAAGACAATCAATCGTTTTTATCAAAACATTATCTTATACAAGAAGGAGGATTCATTTTATGGGATTATTTGATGCTTTCAAGAAGAAAACTGAAGAAGCAAAGAAAGACCTTGATACTTTAGCAAGAGAAGTAATGCATGGTACCTGGGGTGCAACAGAAGCCGAAATCAAGGAAAAGCTCACCAAGGCCGGCTACAAGAACTATGAAGAGATCAAGGCAAAAGCTGATGAACTGACTAAGAAGGCTGAAGAGATCAAGAAAGCTGCTGCCGCTAAGGTAGAAGCTGCCAAGGCTGCCGCTAAGACCAACAGCGTTGAAGCTATCGCCAAGGAAGTAATCGAAGGCAAATGGGGCAACGGTCAGGAAAGAAAAGACAAGCTCGCTGCTGCCGGTTACGATTTCAACACCATTCAGTCTAAAGTAAACGAGATCTTACATGGTGGCAATGCCGATCTTGAAAAGATCGCCAGAGAAGTCATCAACGGTAAGTGGGGCAACGGTCAAGAAAGAAAAGACAAACTCGCTGCTGCCGGTTACGATTACAAAGCTGTTCAGGCTTTAGTAAACAAGCTCTTAGGCTGATCTAAGCATTTAAAAACCTGTCGCATAGCAGCAGGTTTTTTTATGATTTATGACTGATCTTTCAGATCAGTCTTTTTTACTGATCTCAAGGCCGAGGAAGTCCAGCTGATCCTGGTCGACATTGCTAGGTGCATCGGACATCAGGCACATTGCCGAAGCCGTTTTAGGGAAGGCTACGACATCCTTGATGTTGTCGGTATCGGCAAGTATCATGATAAGTCTCTCAAGACCGATGTCTACACCGCAGTGCGGAGGTGCACCGTATTCAAAGGCTTCCAAAAAGAACCCGAATCTTTCTTTAGCCTTCTCGGGAGTAAGTTCCAGAGCTTCAAAAACCTTGGCCTGGAGTTCCTTGTCGTGGATCCTGACGGAGCCAGAAAGCAGTTCATAGCCGTTCAGTACCAGGTCGTAGGCTCTGGAATAGCAGTTGGCTTTATCATTGATAAGCTTGTCCAGATCCTCGATCTTTGGCGATGTAAACGGATGATGGGCGGCCTGGTATCTGCCGTCTTCTTCGCTCCATTCATACATCGGGAAGTCGGTTATCCAGGCAAAGGCATATTCATCTTTCTTTACAAGGCCCAGTTCATTGC
>JAFWFB010000190.1 GCA_017512625.1 Erysipelotrichaceae bacterium | reverse complement strand
GATGCTACGGATGAGGAAATCATTGAGGCCTGCAAGCTGGTAAATGCTGATGAATTCATTACCAGGTTTGAAAACGGCTATAATACCGATGTCGGTGAGGACGGTAACCGTCTTTCGACCGGTCAGAAACAGCTTATATCCTTTGCCAGGGCTGTCTTAAGAAATCCGGCGATCTTTATCCTCGATGAAGCTACTTCCAGTATCGATACCGAAACGGAAGCTATCATTCAGTATGCGATCGAGAATATCATGAAGGATAAGACTTCTTTTGTTATCGCTCACCGCTTAAGCACCATCGTTAATTCTGATATAATTCTGGCGATCAAGGACGGCAAGATCGTCGAAGCCGGCGACCATAATACACTTCTGGCCCAGAAGGATTACTATTACCGTCTTTACACCAATCAGTTCAATGAAGATCTGATCAGACAATCCTTAGGAGATAACAAATTAAAAGAAACCTATGAATCGTAAATATCTGAAAAGCATTCTGATCGTCTTAGTCTGTTTTATCCTGGACAGGTTAAGCAAGATGCTTATTGTAGCCAATATGTCGTTAGGGGATTCGGTCAAGGTGATCGATGGCTTTTTCTATATCCATCATGTTATCAATACCGGCGCTGCCTGGTCGATGTTTAACCGTCATACCTATCTTCTGACCTTATTATCGATCGTAGCTATCGTCATTCTTTTGTACCTTTTAAGAAATTCCAAAGGATTATCATATTATGCGATACTGATCATCATCGGTGGAGCCTTAGGCAATCTATATGACCGGGTTTTATACGGTTATGTGGTAGATTTCCTTGATTTCATCATCATCGGTTATGACTATCCGGTCTTTAATATTGCTGATAGTTTTGTCGTTATCGGTTTTATCCTGCTGGTGATCGACACATTGAGAGGTAATAAATGATCGTCAGGAATTTTATAGTTGAAGAAATCGATGCAGGTAAAAGAGTGGATGTCTTTCTGGCTGAGAATCTCGATCTTTCCCGTTCCAAGATCCAGAAACTGGTAAAGGATGGCTCTGTGCTGATTAACGAAGAGACCACGACCAATAATTACCGCTTGGAAGAAAGCGATGAGATCTTTATTTCATATGCTTTGGAAAGTGAACCAACGGTTGAACCGGAAGATATTGCACTTGATATCGTCTATGAGGATGACAATATCATCGTTGTCAATAAGCCAAGAGGCATGGTCACTCATCCGGCAGTAGGCAATTACTCCCACACGCTTGTAAATGCCCTGGTCTATCATTGCAACCGGCTAAGCGAGGTAAACGGATATCTTCGCCCTGGTATCGTTCATCGTCTGGACAAGGATACTTCCGGCCTGCTTGTAGTAGCCAAGGATGATAAATCTCACCTGAACCTGCAAAAGCAGCTGGCGGATAGAAGATGTCACAGACATTATTATGCCCTGGTAGATGGTATCATTGATTATGATGAATTCAGGGTCGATGCACCGATCGGACGCAATCCCAATAACCGTCAGATGATGTGTGTTACCGATAAGAATTCCAAGGAAGCCATTACCGACTTTAAGGTGCTAGAGCGCTTTAAGGATTCTTGTCTGCTTGATTGCAGCCTGCAGACCGGACGTACGCATCAGATCAGGGTGCACACTAAATATATCAACCATCCGGTGATCAACGATCCCAAGTATTCCCGTCGAATCATCGATGAAAGTGGTCAGATACTTCATGCCTATCAACTTGAATTCATTCATCCTGTAACAGGCAAGGAAATGTGTTTTACCACGGAAATGCCGGAATACATGAAAGAAATGATAGAAAGGATCAGATAGAATGGAATCTTATAAATCATTACAGTTAGCAGTATTTTTAAGTACCAGATTTAATTACCGTTTGTTATCGATCGATAATTTCAATACCGGTTTTTCCCGTGATGAAAGACTGTTCATGGTCAATAAAGACCGCCAGGATTATCCGATAATCCGTATCTCTGCCTACACGATCGATCAGCAATACCAGGAAATGGATCTGATCAATAACGAATATGCCAAGGTCATGAATATCCTGAAGATCAAGGATTGCAAGACTTTGAACTTCTCAATAAGCAAGGATGAGACTTTTGACTTGTCCGGCTTTCATTGTGTTGCCATCAACAGCAATTTCATCAGTGATGAGAGCCTTAATACGACCTTCCCTGGTATTTCTTCCTGCATCTATGATGTAGAGACCAAAGACCAGTTTATGGATATGCGTAAGAGCATGAATGAATTATCCCGTCTCGAGAAGGAACGAAACAAGATG
>JAFWFB010000189.1 GCA_017512625.1 Erysipelotrichaceae bacterium | reverse complement strand
TTCTTCTGTTCATGACATATGGTGCGGTCAAGGCGACTGCAACGATGATCGCCTGGAAAAGCTTCAGGTCATCAGTCGTTAGGCCAAGCTGCAAGACGATGGCTACGACCAGACGGTAAATGATCGAACCGATGACTACCATGGCCATCCTAAAGGCGAAATTGGACTTGTTGCCGGTAAAGACTTCGCCAATGACGATCGAAGCCAGACCGGTGACGATCGCACCCTGGCCCATCGTGACGATGGCACTGCCCTGGGACTGACAGATCAAGGATCCACTAAGTGCTACCAGTCCATTGGCAAGCATAAAGCCCACGATCTTGGTAAGATCGGTATTTACGCCCTGCGCCCTTACCATGTCCTCGTTGGAACCGGTCGCTCTGATCGAACAGCCGATCTCCGTTCCGAAAAACCAGTACATGATGGCAATAATGATGGCGATCAGGATCAGGCCGAATACTACAAAGACTGAGCTTTTCTGTAAATTTGAAGGTTTATCCCAGCTAAGCAGCTTATAGATCAGGGAAAAGACCGTCTCGTTTTTAAGCATCGAAAGACTGGGTCTGCCTAAGATCCTTAAATTGATGGAATATAAGCTTAATTGGGTTAAGATACCGGCCAGTACCGGCGGTATCTTGCATTTGGTCATTAAAAGGCCGGTTATCGCTCCTGCAAGCATTCCCGCAACAAAGGAGATCGGTAAGGCTACAAACGGGTTGACCCCGTTTGTTACCAATACCGCTTCCGTGCATGCTCCAAGGGCGAAGGAACCATCGACCGTAAGGTCAGACAGTTCCAAAAGCCTGAAGGTGATATAAATGCCTAAGGCGGCTATACCCCAAAGTAGTCCCTGGCTTATTGCATCGACTGCACTAAGGACCATATTATTCGCTGACGACCTTTCTGGCGCTGTCAAGCAGTTCCTGATTGACACTGATGCCTAATTGTTCAAGTGCCGTCTGGTTGACGATCATTTCCAGATCTTCAGCATTCAGATAACGTACAGGCATGCTGCTGATATCAGCACCATTTAATACTTCGATGGCCATTTCGCCAGCCAGTCTTCCCAAGTTGTAGTAACTAAGGCCATAGGTAGCCAGACCGCCGTTAAGGCACATTCCTTCTTCCGCAACGATGACCGGGATACCGGCACCATGCAAGATCTCAGATACCGTAGGCATAGCGGAAGCAAGCAGGTTATCAGTAGGGATATAGGCAACATCGATCTGACCGATCGCAGAAGTTACGACGGACTGGACTGAAGCTACATCAGCGACCGTAAATTCCTTATAAGCGATGCCTTTGGCTTCCAAAGCCTTCTTGGCCAGATCGATCTGGAAGATCGAATTATCCTCGCCATTGCAATAGAACAGACCAACGGTTTTGATCTCGGTTGAATCGAGCAGTTCAAACATCATATCGATCTGCGCTGCGACCGGGGTAAGGTCACTGGCACCGCTGACGTTGCCACCAGGATTATCATTGCTTTCTACCAGACCGGCACTTTCAGCATCCGTTACTGATACAAAGATGATCGGAATATCGGAAGTCTTGGCAGCAGCTGCCTGAGCGGCCGGGGTTGCATTTGCAAAGATCAGGTCGACGCCGTCATTGACAAACTTAGCAGAGATGGTCTCACAGTTTGAGACTTCATCCTGAGCATTAGCTTCATCGATGGTGATATCCATTCCACTTTCCGCGATGACATCCTTAAAGCCTCTGGTAGCTTCATCAAGAGCCACATGTTCGACCAGCTGCAGTGAACCGATCTTGATGGTAGTAGTAGTTGTTTCTTCTTCTTTAGCAGTACATCCTGCCATGGCTAAGACCATCATGGCAGCAATGAGCAATACAAAAAATCTTTTCATCATTATTTCCTTCTTTTAACTTCTTTTTTTATTATTTGTTATTTATCTATCAGCGAACCTACTCACTGATCACTTATCTAATATATTAAAATCTCCTGGCCTTACCAGGATAATAAAAGTAATATGAATAATTGAATGTAAACATTTTCAAGGTTTCTTTCATAAAACTTTCATTTGTTTTCATACGTTTACATTTTAACAATTCCTTTTTAAAAGTAAATACCTAATTTAATAAAAATAAAAAGAAGCTTTAAGCTTCTTCTATTTAACAGCTGTTTTCCTTAAAGCAAAAGGCAGATACAGGATCGCAAAGACGATAAGCAGTACCGGAAGATAGCCCAGGACAAAGAGCTTCTCCCCTAATATCTTCGCAAAGACCTTGCTTAAGACATTGCCATCGGAATCGTTGACAAAGAAGAAATTGGTTCTCAGTACTCTGTTAAGGAAATAGACAGGGATCAGAAAGACGATCAGTCCAAGCATGACCTTAGGAAGGTTGCGGAAATCCGGTTTAAACCCGTCAGCGATAAGCAGTACCGGATAAAGGACTAAGGCAGCGTGAACGCTTACGGAGTGCAAATGCATGAAATTCCATAAAGGTTCATTGGTCCAGATCGGAATGATCAAGGCTGCCAGGGCACCGT
>JAFWFB010000021.1 GCA_017512625.1 Erysipelotrichaceae bacterium | reverse complement strand
TACTGTAAACGCCACTGTGTGTGGTGCTGTCCGCCTGGCCAGACTAGGAATACCGTATTTCTCTTATCATAGAAATCGAATTCTTTTTCATAACCGGTCAGAGCTGACATTTGTAAAGCCAGCTTAACATAGGCGGTATCATCAGATCCGGTAAGAGCCGTCAGAGTGAAGTCATCGGCTCCATAGCCCTGATCCTTTACCATCTTATCGACAGTTGAAGCTACTTCATGAGCCCACTCTTTATTATCAGTTTCCTTATAGGTAGCATAAGAACCGCTTAAGGTTGTGATGTCGTGGAAGTAGTTGAGTCTTTGGACAAAGATGTTCCAGGTCGTTCTGGCACCCATGCTCCAGCCCATGACCTTGCGGTGCTCTCTTACCTTCTGAAGACTTTCAGCACTGACATCGAAGTCAGCATAGGTATGGTATTTGGCTTCAACCACCGGAATGCAGTCCTCAGTCAGTTCCTTAGGGAAATGGCTGATAAACGGCCAGACATTGGCTTCCGGTCCCATCGGTTCATGATATGGGTAAGGGGATGGGGTAACGACGATGAAAGGCTTGACAACTTTTTCTTTGATCAGATTGTCGATGGCTCTTTTAAGCTTGTTTTCTTCACCGCCCTCATAGAGGTATTTCTCAGCTGTCTCACCACCGCCGTGGATAAGATAGAGGATCTCGTATTTCTTTTCCTTGTCATAGCCATAAGGCAGGTAGACGTAACCGTGCTTGGTGAAAGGTTTACCTTCATAGCTGACGGTCTCGTACTCGAAATACTCCATCGTACCTTTTTGATCACATTCCTCAAATAACTGTGGTGTGATCTCTTCAATTTTAGTGATCAGTTCCATATTTTCTCCTATTTACTGTAAAATTGCTTGATTGCATTGATCGTGTATTGTAAGCGCCACTTTGTGTGGTGTTCGCCCTTGGCCCAGGTAAGGAAAGCAATATTCTGTGACTTTTCATCATAGAACTCAAAGGTATCCGGATAGGCCAGCAAGGCACTCATCAGCATCGACAGTCCCTCATAGGCGATATCCAGGGTTCCGGTTGCTGCAAAGATATTGAAATCCTTTCTTTCAAATCCTTGTTCCTTAACGCGCTTTACGATAAACTGTGCTGAAGCATCAGCCCATACTTTATTCTTTTCTTCCTGAATGAAACTTCCATCTGCACTGACACTGATCGGGGATTCACCAAACGGATTGGAACAGTCAGCGCTTAAGAAACCAAAGTCATGGAAATAGGCCAGCTGTTTTTCAAAAACAAACCAACTGGTAACGGCGCCAAGGCTCCAGCCGGCCAAAGTCCTGTGATCACGGGCCTTTTTAAGGCTTTCAGGATCGGTCTTTAGTCCCGCATAAGTATGATACTTTTTCTCCACTTCCGGGATCAGATCATTTACCAGTTCTTTGTGCCAGACGGAAACATAGAGATAGAAAGGCAGGTTGATGTCCTGAACTTCATTGTCCGGATACTCACAAGGAGTAACAATGATCAAAGGCCTGATCTCACCCTTTTCGATCATGTGATCGATCGCTCTTCTTAAAGGATTTTCATCTCCTCCCTGATAGAGGTATTTCTCAGCGGTCTCGCCGCCACCATGTACCAGGTAAAGAATGTCATAAGCCTTACTCGCATCATAACCGTAAGGGGTATAGACATAGGCATGCTTGCTCATGGTTCTTCCATCATAGTTGGTAGTCAGATAATCCAGTCTTTCTACCTGGCCCTTTTTATCGCAGGGCTGATAGTATGACGGATCGATCTCACTCAGTCTTTTAAAGAATTTCATAGCTTATTCCCTGCCAAAGAAGGCCTTGATGATATTGATCGTGTATTGTAAACGCCACTGGGTATGATGCTCGCCACCGGCCAGGTGAGGAAGCAGGCGTTTTTATCTTCGCTGTAGAAGTCGAAGTAATCAGGATAGGCAAACAGGGCGCCCGTCTGCATGACCAGCGTATCGTAAGCCTTATCCAGGGTACCGGTCATTTCGATCATGTCGAAATCCTTCTTGTCATAGCCTTTTTCTTTGATGGCTTCCACGATCAGCTTTCCGGTATCGTGAGCCCACTGGATGTCATGTTCTTTCTCTATTTCCCGGCAGCCCATGGACATGAAGCCCCAGTGACGGAAATAGTCCAGACGATGCAGGAAGGTAAACCAGGTAGTCACACAACCCATGCTCCAGCCCATCGTATAGCGGTGGTCTCTTGCTGCTTTAAGACTTTGCTCATCAACTTTAAGATCACTGTAGGTGTGGTATTTGGCTTCAACAGCCGGTAACAGATCGTTTATCATCTCATTGTGGAAATAAGAAGTAAAGTCATTGTCATGTCCCGGACCCAAAGAAGCGATCTTGTTGTAAGGATAAGGTGATGGGGTAACGATGATGACCGTTTCGATCTCTTTGCCTGCGATCATGTTATCGATGGCTCTTTTAAGCTTGTTTTCTTCGCCATCCTTAAACAGATACTTCTCAGCGTCTTCGCCGCCACCGTGGATCAGATAGAGGATCTCGTATTTCTTTTGCGGGTCATAGCCGTAAGGCGTATAGACGAAGGCATACTTGTCCATCTCTGCTCCGTCATAATTGACGGTATGGTAATCGATCCGCTCTACCTTTCCTTTTTCAGAGCACTCTTCATAGTACTTTGGTTCAATATCAAAAATTCTTACAGGTAATTTCATGCTTAAGCCTCCTTATGTTCCTGTCTGAAAAAATTCAATATAGCATTATATTGATACTGCCTGCGCCATTGGGTATGGTGTTCGCCATTTTCCCAGATATGGGTCACGCAGTTTCCTTTTTCGCTGAAATCGAAAAGATCAGGGTGATCCTTTAAGGTCTCGGTCAATGGATAAAGATTCGGGTAAGCGATATCCTTGGTACCGGTCGTGATATAGAAGTTAAAGTCTGTCTTCGTAAAGCCGTTTTCAAGGATGGTATCGTGCAGGACCTTAGCGGTCTCTTTAGCTACCTTGCCCGCATGTTCTTCCACTGCCCAACAGTCACCGCTTTGGAAATTATAGTTTTTAAAGTAGGCCAGATCCCTGGTCATGACCGTAAACCACATGGTTACCGAACCCATGCTCCAGCCCATCAGCAGACGATGGTCCCTAGCAGCGATTAGGCTTTTCTTGTCTGTTTTGAAATCGGAATAGCCGTGATACTTGGCTTCCACAGCCGGGATCAGTTCATTGACCAGCTCGTTATGGAAGTCGCGGCATACTTCGGTTCCGGCGCCTTTTCGAGCATCATTGTTATAAGGGTTCCACTCGCAGCTTACAAACAAGACCGGTCTAATGTCGCCATTGGCGATCATATGGTCCAGAAAGTGCTTCTTGTAGGTCGGCTCACTTCCCTTGTACAAGGCCCTGTCACAGATCTCGCCGCCACCATGCAGCTGATAGACGATATCGTATGGTTTTGCGGGATCATAACCGTAAGGCAGATAGATATAACCGTATTTTTCCACCTCTTCCTCACGATGGTTGCTGGTCTTGTAGAAAAACTTTTCTACTGTTCCCTTTTGTTCCGCGGGATCCTTGTACTTGTCAGGGATCTCCTTCATTGCTTCAAAAATCATGATCTATTTCTCCTTTTTTTTGGGGAAGAGTGATCACAGATACTGTATCGATCCTTCTTCGCCAATTATTACCGCGATCGTTTTATGAATCAGTTACAGTAGTAGCTGTTCAAATAAAAAAGGGCAGGTTAACAGGCTTTATTTGCCTTTTAACCAATCCCTATAATCAACCTCTTATGCTCTTTAAGCCCCTTTCAGGCACAAATCTTTCCATGATCCTCTCTGTCCGGTGACGATTGAAGATGTCCGTCTCATAGACCTGATTGTTGATCAGGGCAATGACCAGCTTATCAGCATTGAAGGTGCTGACATATTGCCAGGATACGATCTCATCATAATAGAGCATATAACAGACTTCGTGATTGATATCGTTATAGATGATCAGATATTCATCACAGAAGTCAATAAGTCTTCTTTCCGGAAAGAAAATAAAGCAATAGGTAGTGATCATCATCAAAGCAAAACCCAGATATCCGTTAAACATCAGGATCACGAAAGAAAAGACGAACATCAAAGCTAAAAACAGTTCCGGTTTGGCCTTGATCTGAGTCATTATCTTGTTCTCGTCAATACTGTTGATTCTGACTACCTTGCTACGCACAAGATAATTATATCATTATTGTGTTATACTATTTTACGTGAAAGATTTCGGCATTACTATTATCAATAAAGACCCTCATTCCAGGGCTAGGACCGGCTTACTAAATGTTTTTGGCAAGCCTGTAAAAACACCGGTCTTCATGCCTGTGGGAACCCAGGCGACTGTCAAGTTTCTTGACTATCGGGATATCAAGGATATCAACGCTTCCATCATCTTGGCCAATACCTATCATCTCTGGTTAAGACCGGGAGAAGATATCGTGGATCAGGCCGGAGGCATCCATGAATTCATGCATTACGATGGACCGGTACTGACTGATAGCGGTGGCTATCAGGTCTTTTCCTTAGCCAAACCGAAAGATATCAGTGAAGAAGGCGTCAAATTCAAATCCCATTTAGATGGTTCTTCCCTGTTCCTTTCTCCGGAAAAATCGATCGAGATCCAGATGAAGATCCATTCGGATATCGCGATGTCCTTTGATGAGTGTATCCCTTGTCCGGCGGAATATGACTATGTCAAGCAGAGTACCGAAAGGACCCTGCGCTGGGCCAAAAGAGGCAAGGATGTCCATAACCTCAATGACCAGGCCCTTTTTGGCATCGTTCAGGGCGGCGATTACCGTGATTTGCGCAAACTCTCTGCTACCTCATTGGTAGAGATGGGCTTTGACGGTTACTCTATCGGCGGTACTTCCGTGGGTGAAGATAAGGAGACGATGTATCGGATGATCGATTATGCGATCGACTATCTTCCGGAGGATAAACCGCGCTATCTGATGGGTGTCGGAACCCTGAATGACATCCTGGAAGGAGTCGAAAGAGGTGTGGACATGTTTGACTGCGTCCTGCCTACCAGGATCGCCAGACATGGCACCTTGATGACCTCAAAGGGCAGAATAAATATAAAGAAAAACATCTACCGTGATGACTTTACCCCGCTGGATCCGGAATGTGATTGTGAGTGCTGCCGTAACTATACCAAAGCTTATTTAAATCACCTGTTCCGCTCCAACGAAGGTCTGGCTTCCCGTCTGCTTTCCATCCATAACCTGCGCTTTTTGACCAAGCTGATGGAAGAGATCAGAGATGCCATCGATAATGGAACATACAAAGAATATAAAGAAATGAAGCTGCGTGATAGCAACTTCGATCAACGAGGATTCTAGGATGAAACTATCCGATTACGATTTCGATCTGCCTGAAGAGCTGATAGCTCAGCACCCGGTAGATAAGCGTTCCGAGTCCAGACTGCTTGTCCTGCACAAGAATACCGGAACGATCGAACATAAACATTTCTATGACATCATCGACTACCTGAAGCCCGGTGATGTTTTGGTGCGCAATATTTCCAAGGTAATACCAGCAAGACTTTTCGGTATCAAGGAAGGTACCGGGGCCAGGGTCGAATTGCTGATACTGAAAGAAGAAAACGGCTTATACGAGTGTCTTTGTGGCAACGCCAAAGTCATCAAGGTCGATACCATCATCAATATCCATGACCGCTTAAGGGCTAAGTGTGTCGAAGTAAGGGAAGAAGGCATCAGAGTCTTCGAGATGATCTATGAAGGGATCTTCAATGAGATCCTGGAAGAACTGGGTGAGATGCCATTACCGCCATATATCCATGAAAAGCTGAAAGATAAGAACCGCTATCAGAATGTCTATGCTAAGATCGACGGTTCAGCTGCCTGCCCGACAGCCGGTCTTCACTTCAATGAAGAACTGATCCAGAAGATCAAGGATAAGGGCGTCATCTTTGCTGACGTGATATTGCATGTCGGTCTGGGAACCTTCAAACCGGTCAAGGAAGAAAACATCGAAGATCACCAGATGCACTATGAGCACTACCGGATGCCTAAGGAGACTGCCGAGATCCTCAATAAAGCCAAAAATGAAGGAAGAAGGATCATCAGCATCGGTACTACCAGTACCAGGACCCTGGAAAGCATCTATCAACAATACGGCACCTTCAAGGAAGTTGAAGGCGATACCAATATCTTCATTTATCCGCCATATGAGTTCAAGGCGATCGATGCGCAGATCACCAATTTCCACCTGCCTAAATCGACCCTGATCATGATGATCGCTGCCTTTACCAGCCGGGAGATGATCCTTAATACCTATAAAGAGGCCATTAAGGAAAGATACCGTTTCTTCTCCTTTGGCGATTCCATGTTTATCGACAATGAGTAACTATTATCAGTTATATCTTAATGATATCCACAGTCTTTCCAAGCGGGAAAGGATCATGGTTCATGTCTGTTGCGGACCATGTTCGCTTTTTCCTTTACTTGAATTAAGCAACCATTTCGACGTAACGATCTTCTATTCCAATTCCAATATCTATCCTGAGACAGAGTATCAGAAAAGAGTCGATACTCTTTTAAGTCTGCAGGAAAAACTGAATGAACCATATGAGGTGATAATCGATCGCTATGATCACGACACTTACATGGAAGATCTAAGACCATATGCTGATCAGCCGGAAGGAGGAAAGCGCTGCTACCTCTGCTACGAAAAGCGTCTGGAAGCTACCGCCATCATGGCCAAGAAGCAGGGCTATCAGTATTTCACCACCGTCATGTCCATCTCCGATTACAAGAAGCCGGAATACATCAACGAGATCGGTGAAAGACTGGCACTTAAATACGGTCTTACCTTCATTCACAGCGATTTCAAGAAGAATCATGGCGTCGAGAAAAACAACGAACTGAAACGCAAATACCAGCCATATTGTCAGCTTTATTGTGGCTGCGAGTATAGCCTGCGCTAGACTATCCAAATATCACTGATTGATGTAGAATTATCTTATCTATGTACATTGGCGACTTCTATTTTGAACTACCCAAGGAATTTATGCAATTGGATTTTGTGAGCATCTACTATGTGCTTTTCTGTCTGATTGTTTTTTTCTTGTCCCGTCCTTTTAAAGCGATACTTCGTCCCTATGTGATCTGTATCGCTAATATAGTTTTCATTTACAGCTTTGGGATCATGAATTTCCAGATGATCGGCATCGTATTTGTGATATCGTATCTCTTTGGCATCCTGATTGACAAGCTGAAATTCAAAAAGACTTTCCTAACGATCTCCGTGATCCTTTTACTTTACCTTCTTTTCATGTTCAAGTATCCGGTATTGCTGGTATATGACAAATTCTATCAGCCGATTGGTCTGTCCTTTTTCCTGTTTAAGGCCTTATCCTACTTATTCGATGTTAAGGCCGGAAAGATCCTAAGCGTCAAGAATCCGCTTTTACTGTTTGATTATCTGTTCTACTTCCCGACGATGATCGCCGGACCGATCAACCGGATCAATCTTTTTATCAATGAGATCAAGAGCAAATACCGCTTTGACTATAAGGATGCGAAGGCCGGAGGATTCCAGCTGGTGCTGGGTATCTATGAGAAGATGGTCATCTGTGATTACTTCTCGGCCATCGTCGCCAAGACTTTGGATAATCCGGAGATCACCGGATGGAATCTGTTATTTGGTATCGTCCTTTATTCCTTCCAGATCTATCTGGACTTTGATTCCCTGAGCAATATCGCCATCGGTTCTTCCCGACTTTTGGGCATTCATCTGCCTGATAACTTCAGATCGCCATATCTGGCCATCAACCTGAAGGATTTCTGGCGTCGCTGGCACATCTCCCTGTCATCCTGGTTCCGTGATTACCTATACATCCCATTGGGTGGCAACCGCAAGGGTGCCATCATCCAGGCTATCAACCTGGTGATCGTCTTTATCGCTTCCGGTCTTTGGCATGGCAACACCCTTAACTTCCTGATTTGGGGCCTCTTGCACGGAGTGATCCAAATCGTGGAAAACATGATTGGAGCCCTTTTGAAGTTCCTGCATGTGGGAAAGAAGATCACCATCGCTTTCTCACCGCTTCTGATATTGATCAATTTCACGATCGTCACTGCCTTGTGGCTGATCTTCCGTTATCCGACCATGGGCGAGGTAAGCACAGTCTTACAGCGCTTGCAGGTGGCGCAGCCATTCAGCTATGAGCTGATCGGAATGACCCTGATGGAGCAGTACTGGCTCTATGTCCTTTTAGCTATCGTTATCATTACCGACATCCTTAGATATTTCACCAATGTCTTTGGCTGGTTCAATAAAATGTTCTTCCCGTTGAGGTGGGCCGTCTACTTTACCATGATGGTCACCTTTATGGTGTTTGCTGTATATGGAAAGGGTGGGTTTGATCCTTCAGACTTCATTTACCGGTGGTTCTAATGCGCAAGATAATCTTTAAACTTAAACCTTTCTATTACTTCATAAGTACCATCGCCAAACTGTCTCTGGTAGTTTTGATGGCATTAACGACTTTCAACTATCTGAACAAACAGCCTCTTTTCCGCAACCAGGAAGTAAACTATGACGATGAATTCTTTAACTTGCCTGAAAACTGCCTAGATTATGTCTATCTGGGTTCATCCCATGTCTATTACGGAATCTCTCCGACCCTGATCTATAAGTATTCCGGATTATACGGCTACACAAAAGGTTCGGACTGTCAGTCCTTTGAAGTAAGCTATGAATACCTTAAGAATGTCCTAAGGACCCAGAGTCCTAAACTGGTCATCCTGGATGGCTACTTCGCCTGTCCTTCAAGAGAGGGTTGCAGGATGGAGAGCAACTACATCGTCGCGCAATACAAGTTAAGGGGCGAAGAAAAATACAATGTCATCAAGATGCTTTCCGAAGAAAAGCAGGAGACCTATTCCAATGAGTGGCTGATCAATCATAACAACTGGAAAAACTTCGAAAATCTGGAGACCTTTGAACAACTGATACCTCAAAAGCCTAAACCAAACCGGGAATTCGGCTATCACCTCTATTATGCTTTCGAGGAATACGGTTATGCCTGGCAGCTGCCTAGATACTCCTATGGGGTAGGCAAACTGGATGAGAAGGATGTTAAATATCTGAACCTGATCTATGAGCTTTGCAAGGAAAACAACATCGAACTGATGCTCACCATGATCCCTTACCAGGCTACCAAAGCCGATCAGGATACCAAATATGCCCTTTGGCAATGGGCTGATGAAAAAGGGATCAAATACCTGGACTTCTTCAACAATGATTTCCATTATTTCGTTGAATTCCATGGTGATACTTCCCATTCCAACATCGTCGGCGTCAATATGATCTGTGATGATCTTAGCGACTTCATCAAGGAAAACTACAGTTTCGATCATCACGGTACGGAGCAGTTAGACAGCGAATACTCCAGCTTCTTTAAGGAGCTTGCCCGTTACGAATATCATAACGAACTTGATCCGGAGCGCTATCTGCGTACTTTAAAAGAAGATAGCAATACCTACTACGCTGTCAAATACACCGCCGGAATGAATGCAACGATCACCGAGGAAAGGGATGCTCTGCTCAATGAACTGGGCATCAATCTCCCAAGTAATAGCAATTACTATGCGATCCTAAAGGATAAAAAGATCCTCTATGAGAGCTTTGATGAACCGCTGATCCAGGATATCGAAGGACACCACATCGAACTGGGCAGCGACTATCTGGTCTATGACGATGATTATAAGTATCTAGAAAATGAGACTGGACTGCTGTTCTTCA
This sequence comes from Erysipelotrichaceae bacterium, assembly GCA_017512625.1. The sequence goes on along the minus strand of JAFWFB010000021.1, from coordinate 1,087 downwards.
GCGGCAACTGGTACACGATCAAAAGCATCGATACCCGCTATACCTTCTGGGAGACCGGTTATTACAATTATCAGAAGATGTATTAAAAAAGGGCTAAGCCCTTTTTTATTTATTTAATAATTCTCTGGAAAGCTCCAGTGCCTTGAGGATGATCTGATCCATGTTGTAGTACTTGTATTCAGCAAGTCTTCCTAAGAGATAAATATTATTGTATTTTTTGACTTCCTCAACATACTTGTCATACTGCTTCTGGTTAGCTTCATTATTGATCGGATAATATGGAGTAAAGCCCAGGCCTCTTTGATACTGCAATGGATATTCCTTGTGGATATAGCTGTAATAGGAGTGACAGCTTTCCATGAAGTGCTTGTACTCAGTGATCCTGGTAAAGGCATTTACTTCCTTTGGCGTTCCGTAATTTTCAACCGCACCCTTCTGGTAGGTACCAATGACACGATGCTTTACCAGATCAAGAGTCCGATAAGGCAGATCATCGAACTTGTAGTCCAATAACTCATCGACAGCTCCGGTATAGACGATCGGTCCTTCGTAGAGCTCGCCTTCGACATAGACCTTATGTTCCTTTTCATCCAGTTTGATGACATCCTTGGCTTCGGTATTAAGCATCAGCTTCAGGTTGATGCTATCAAGCATCTTCTCGAAGATCTTTGTATAACCTTCCTTTGGCATGCACTGATACTTGTCGACGAAGTAATGATCATCATAGGAGATATTGACCGGAACTCTGGCAATTACCGCCGGATCTAATTCTTCAACGGTATAGCCCCACTGTTTCATCGTATAGTGCTTAAAGACGTTTTCGAAGACGAATTCAGCCAGTTCCTTGACGTCCGGATCATCATTCTTTCTGAGTTCAGAAATGGTTACCTTGTTACCAAAGCCATAGGTATCGATCAGTCTTTCCTTGATCCTGGCCGCCTTTTCCGCTTCAAAGCATTCCTCTAGGGAAGTCAGGTTGAAAGGGATCGGCACGACTATATCCTTGATATGACCAAGGACTTTGTGACGGTATTCATAGAAATCCGAGAACTGACTCAGATATTCCATTACTTCATCGCTGTTGGTA
>JAFWFB010000188.1 GCA_017512625.1 Erysipelotrichaceae bacterium | reverse complement strand
GCCGTCTGAAGCAGCAGGTCGATACCATCAATAATCTGGTCAGATCCGTCAATGACAAATATGAATATGTCTTAGACAACTACAATAAGGAAAAAGAAGGATCCGATGGTCTCTTTGACCAATTGGTCATCGATGAATCCTATAATCAGATGCTGGATAAGACCGTTGCGGAAGTAAACGATATCCTTAAGCAGAGTGAACCGGCAAGCCTCAAGAACGAGAAACTGCAGTCCTATATCGATGAGCTGAACAAGGAAGTTGCCAAGATCACAGAAAGCAAGGATCTGATCTTCAATGCCAAGAAGGACGTTGAATACGCCAAGGATCAGCTGCTCAAGCTGCAGATCATCCTTAATGAGATCAGAGTCAAGTTGGCTCAGAACCATCTTCCATCCATCAATGAGATCTATAAGCTGGATCTGGAAAGAGGACGCAACTACATCGAAAGCATCAAGAAGGAACTTGACGCTGAGACCATCGACTTTGAAGAACTGAAGAATACCGTCCTTCAGGCGGTCGATTATATCTATACGATGTACAACAATATCAACAATGTTATCGGTATGGCTTTGATGGCGGAAAATACCATCGTTTTCGGCAACAAGTACCGCTCATCCTTCATCGATATCGACAGCGATCTTACCCGTGCTGAGTTGTTATACATGAATGGTGAATATACCCAATCCCTTGCCCTGGCTATCGCAACCATCGAGAGGATCTTCCCTAATGCGATCAGTAAAGAGAAGCTGAATGTCTGATAGGATCTATTTCGATCATGTCTCCAGTACCAGACCTCATCCGGAGGTACTGAAGACTTACAATGATCTGCTCAATAAATACTATGTCAACAGCGATGCCTTATATTCCGAAGGCGTCGATTTGTATTTATTATTGGAAAAAGCCCGCAAGAGCATCGCTTCATTGCTTGGTGTGGATGCATCTGATCTGATCTTTACCAGCGGTGCCAGCGAATCCAATAATGCGGTAATCAAGGGACTGGCGTTTGCTGATGGAAGCAGGAAGCATCTTATAACTTCAGCTTATGAACACAGTTCCATCCTTTCCTGCATGAAACAGATGGAAAGAGTCTTTGGCTATGAAGTCACTTATCTTAAACCGGGCAAGGACGGATGCATAGCCATCGATGATGTGCTAAAGGCCCTAAGGGAAGATACCTTGCTGGTAAGCATCATGCAGGTAAACAATGAGATGGGTGCCGTCAATGATATTGAAGGTATCATGAAGGCCGTCAAGGAAAACTCCAAGGCCCATACCCATAGCGATATCACCCAGGGCTTTTGCAAGCTTCCTCTAAATACCCGCTATCTAGACAGCTTCAGCTGTTCCGCTCATAAGATCCATGGTCTTAAGGGAAGCGGCCTGCTTTATCTAAGACATCACATCCCTTTTGAACCGCTGATCATTGCGGGACAACAGGAAGCCGGAAGAAGAGGCGGCACATCCAATGCACCGGTCGATATCGTCCTGGCTAAGACGATCAGACTGGAACTGGAAAACAATAAGAAACATCACCAGGATCTGACCGATATGATGGGATATCTGGAAAACGGATTAAAGGATATCGAAGATGTCACTATCGTTTCACCGAAGGATCATATCCCTAACCTGATAACGGTCATTACCCCACTTACCAGTGAGGTAATGATGAATACGCTGGATAAGGCCGGGATCGAGTTATCGAGCCGTTCGACCTGCGGTACCCACAGTGAGGAACCTTCCTATACGGCCCTGGCCATGAATTATCCGGCTGAGCATGCGATCAGGATCTCGCTGGATTATAACAACACTAAGGAAGAGATCGACTACCTGCTTAAGACAATGAAAGAGAGTATCATAAAATACCGATGAAATATACGCATATCATTATTCGCTATGGCGAACTGACAACCAAAGGAAAAAACCGCAAGGAGTTTACCTCCATGCTTTTGACCAACCTCAAAAAGAGCCTGAGTCATTTTCCTTCACTTGAATATGACCGGCAGCATGACCGGATGTTTATTGCCTTAAATGATGAAGATCCAAAAGCTGTAGCCGATGGCATCAGCAAGATCTTCGGTCTTTCATCCTATTCCCTGGCGCTTAAGACCTCGACCGATCTGGACAGTCTTAAGGCTGCAGCCTTAGAGATCATCGATGATGGCGATTATAAGACCTTTAAGGTCAAGACCAAGCGTCAGGATAAGAATTATCCGATGATCAGTGACGAAGTTAACCGGCACGTTGCGGGATACATCCTGGGAAATCGGGACATCAAGGTCGATGTTCATGACCCTGATTGCCTGCTTAGCATCGATATCCGAAGAGATGAAGCTTATCTTAGTTCCAATAAGATACACGGAGCCGGTGGTTATCCGGTCGGTGTCAATGGCAAGGCTTTGATGATGATCTCCGGCGGCATCGATTCACCGGTCGCTGCCTACCTGACCATGAAAAGAGGCATCAGGATCGAGTGCATCCATTTCGAATCCAGCCCTTATACTTCCCTTCAGGCTCTGAATAAGGTATATACCCTGGTAAGGAAACTATGTGCCTATCAGGGCGAGATCTATGTCCATGTAATTCCGTTTACCGATCTACAACTGGCGATCTATGAACACTGCGATGAATCCTATGCGATCACGATCATGCGCAGGATGATGTATCGGATCGCTGATAAGATCGCTAAAGACCGTAAGATACTGGCCATTTCCAATGGTGAGTCAGTCGGTCAGGTCGCATCCCAGACCATTGAGAGTGCCTATGTCATATCCAATGTTACGGACCGGGTCGTCTATCGTCCGTTAGTGATGTTTGACAAGCAGGAGATCATCGACATGGCAGTCAAGCTTGATACCTATGAGACAAGCATCCTGCCATATGAGGATTGCTGCACGATCTTCGAACCGAAATCGCCGACGACCAGACCGAAGCCGGAAAAATGCGCTTACTATGAAAGCCGTTTTGATTACGGGAGCCTGATCGATCAATGCATCGATCATCAGCAGGTCGTCAAGATCGATCAAGAGTATAATATGGATAGTGATATTTTTTAGGAGGACTTATGAATTATTACAGTGAAAGAAGAAAAAAAGTAGCTGAAATGATGGAAGACAACAGTCTGTTATATGTCTTCAGCGGAAAATCGATCATGCGCTCATATGATGAATCCTATCCGGGATTCGTTGATCGCAATTTTTTCTACCTTACCGGCATCAAACAGCTGGGTCTGGTATTGCAGATCTCCAAGATCGAAGGCAAGGTAGGAGAAAAGCTGTTTATCCTTCCTTACGATGAAGTATTGGCCAAGTGGGTCGGTGGCAGGATCCGTGAACAGGAAGCTACCGAGATCAGCGGCATTGAAACGATCGCTGATGTAGCAAACTTAAGGGATGATTTCCAGAACTTCTTTGGCCGGGTAAGAGGAAGCAGTGCCTTGAATCTTTATGTTGATATCTACCGCTTCAATCCGGAGCAGGACGATACCCTGGGCATGAAATTTGCTAAGGAGATCAGGGATAAATACTTGAATGTTAGCATCAAGGATGCCTATCCGATCTTTAAGACCTTAAGACAGATCAAGGACGAGGATGAGATCGCCAAGATCAGGACTGCGATCGCCATTACCGATACCGGCATCAAGGCCATGATGGCCAATGTAACCGATGGCATGAATGAGAAACTGCTTGAAGGAATCTTCAACCTGAATCTCTCCCGTCATCTGGCAACCACCGCTTTCGGTACGATCTGTGCATCCGGTCCTAGAGCTACCATCTTGCACTATGGAACCAACAACCAGCCGGTAAAAGACGGCGATCTGGTACTGGTCGACCTTGGTGCCCAAAAGGATGAATACAAGGCTGATATCAGCCGTACCTTCCCGGTAAGTGGCAAGTTTACTGAGCGTCAGAAAGAGATCTACCGTGTTGTCCTGAATGCCCAGAAGCTGGTTGAAAGGATCGCTAAGCCGGGTCTTACCATCCGTGATCTGCAAAACATGGTAGTCAGATACTATGAGCAGGCCTTACCGCTTATCGGCTTACATGAACCGGTAAATCATTATTATTATCACAACATCTCCCATGAGATCGGTCTGGATACCCATGATACCTTCGACAGGACTGAGACGGTCCTTAAGGAAGGAATGGTCATCTCCAACGAACCGGGCCTCTATATCGAAGAAGAGGGAATCGGTATCCGTATCGAAGATGACCTGCTTATCACCGCCGATGGATGTGAAAACCTCTCCAAGGACATCATCAAGGAGATCGAAGATATCGAAGCATTTATGAAAAAGGAAGCTTAAGCTTCCTTTTATTTTACGAATTTATAGACGACGATCTCGTTATCGGAGAATAGCCTGATCTTTTCGCCGCTCATTCCGACCCCGTCGCTGACATCCAGGGTGATGCTTCCGATCTTGTATCTTCCATGGTGATATTTAAGGGCACCTTCGCTGCGGCTTAGCGGCCCGATCAGTGGTAGTGAAGTCTGGTTGTTGTGGCTATGACCGGAAAGGATCATGGCCAGATCGCTTTCTGCGAGGGAATCAGCGATATCCGGTGTATGACAGATGACCAGGTTATAGGAATTAGGTTTGAGATTGTAGAAACTGCTTTCCAGATCCGGATTGCCATTGACTAATGGGTCGATGCCAATGAGATTGATATAGTCGTCATTGTTGACCCTGATCTGGGTGTGGTCATTTCTTAGTAGTTCAAAGCCACTTTTGCGGTAGATATTCTCGATAATGGTGGTAGTCTGGTTGCTTTCCAGATCGATGTCACCCATTACCGCGAATTTTCCCAGTGGCGCTTCGATCCGGTTTAAGGCCTCGATCAGGATCGCATTGACATTTTCATCATAGAAGTCATTGCCATTGGTATCGATCAGATCACCGCCGAAGACGACGATATCCGGATAGACGGTATTAATCATGTTTACTACTTTATTGAGATAATCCTCATCAACGATGTCGTTGTAGTCCAGATCGTTGAAATATAGCAGTAATTTACCATCGAAGCTTTCCGGTACCCGCTGGTCCCTGATCGTTTCCTTGCGCAAGACGATACGGCTGGTACGGATATATTTGCTGTCTATGAAGACGAAGGCAATAAGCAAAGCCAAAGCGCCGAAAATGATGATCCAATGTTTCTTTTTCACGTTTTAAGTATAGCATTATCACAAATAAATGAATTAATCACATAATTTTCCATAAATTATCCGTATTCTAACGACAATTAATTAATAATATATACTCGTAGATGTAAATCTATATCCCCTTGAAAAAACGAAAGTAAACGGCGAAAGCCGTTTTTTTCATAACAGGAGCAGGGAAAAGATAAAAATAGTATAATAGTGTAGTTATGAATATCCTAGAAGTAAAAGACCTCTGTTACCGCTATGACCAAAACGAACCAAAGATGGCCCTCGACCATGTTTCCTTTACGGTGGAAAAGGGCACTTATACCTGTGTCATCGGTCATAACGGCTCAGGCAAATCAACGCTGGCCAAGCTGATCGCGGGATTGATGCTCAAGGAAAGCGGATCGATCGTGATCGACGGAATCGAGCAGACCGAAGAGAGCATCGAGAAGATCAGACCGAAGATCGGCATCGTTTTCCAGAATCCGGATAACCAGTTTATCGGTTCGACCGTCAAGGACGATATCGTTTTTGGCCTGGAAAACATGCAAGTAGAATCAGAGAAAATGGATGACATCATCCTTAAGTATGCGAAAGAAGTAAACATGCTCGAATTCCTGGACAAGGAACCTTCCAATCTGTCCGGCGGACAGAAACAAAGAGTAGCTATCGCCGGAATTTTAGCCATGAATCCGGAACTGATCATTTTGGATGAAGCAACATCGATGCTTGATCCGCAGGGAAAGAAAGAGATCAAGGATCTGGTCTTCCGTTTACATGAAGAAAGCAATAAGACCATCATCAGTATCACCCACGATATCGAAGAGGCCTTGCACGCGGATCGGGTCATCGTCTTATCCGAGGGCAAGATCATCCTCAACGACACCCCTTATAAGGTATTCGATCATGACCAGCAGCTGCGCAAGATCGATCTTGATATCCCGTTTACCATTTTCGTTAAGAAGGAATTTGAGAAAGCGGGTATCAAATTACATGATCATCTGGAAATCAATGAATTAGTGGAGGAAATATGTCAATCAAAATAAAAAACCTGCACTATGTATACAATCAGGGCATGCCTTATGAGTTTGAGGCCTTAAAAAACATCAACCTGGAGATCCTGGACAACAAGATGACGATGTTAGTCGGACATACCGGTTCAGGCAAATCCACTTTGGTAAACCATTTCAATGCCCTGCTGATCCCGACTTCAGGTGAGCTGGAGATCAATGGCTTCACGGTCAAAAGCGGTGAGAAGAATACCAATCTCAAAGCCTTAAGACAGGAAGTCGGACTGGTCTTCCAGTTTAGTGAATACCAGTTATTTGAAGAGAACATCCTTAAGGATGTAGCTTTTGGACCGAAAAATTTCCAGGTCCCGGAAGATGAAGCCATTATCAGAGCCAAGAAAGCCCTGGAGCTGGTAGGCATCGATGCATCCTATTATGAGCGCAGTCCTTTCGATCTTTCCGGCGGCCAAAAGCGTAAGGTTGCCATGGCTGGCATTCTGGCGATCGATCCGAAGATCATCGTTTTAGACGAACCGACTGCGGGTCTTGACCCGGCCAGTTCCAAGGAAACGATGGACTTATTTAAGGAACTGGTAGAAAAGCATGGCAAGACCATCATTATCATTACCCATGACAATGACATCGTTTACCGTTACGCTGACCAGGTCGTTTTGATGAAAAACGGCGAACTGGTCATTCATACCGATACCGATATCTTCTTCAACGATGATGAGTTCGTGCGTGAGAACAAGATCGAACTGCCTAAGATCCTGGCCTTCAAGAAGGCTTTGGAAGCCAAGGGATTCAAGCTTGATCCGCACGAGAAGAGCATCGCCAAGATCGCCAGGGAGGTCAAGAAACAACTATGAACAATCTTGTTTTAGGAAAATACATACCGATCGACTCCCCTATCCATCGTCTGGATCCAAGAGCGAAGCTATTGGCCCTTTTAGGCATGCTCATTGCGGTCTTTATCCCCGCATCGTGGTATGGCTATGGCCTTTTGGCCATCATCCTTTTGATCGTCTTGAAGATGGCCAAGATCAAACTGAGTTTCATCCTCAAGTCCTTCAAACCGATGATGTTCATGATGATCTTC
>JAFWFB010000187.1 GCA_017512625.1 Erysipelotrichaceae bacterium | reverse complement strand
GCAGAAGACGTCAGTGGCTCAAAAAAAGCCAACAAGACGATTCTGACTGCAAAGGACAACGAAGTGGATGTCACTTTGACCCTTCCGTCAGCAGAATATCATTATAAATACGACATCGTATTCGTAATGGATTCATCTTCCTCAACATTCAATAACGACGTCGATTTTGCGACTTATGTCAATGAACTTTGGCAGGAAGTCAGCGAGAAAGAAGCCATTTTGAATGTTGGCGTCATCAAATGCCGTGGTTATGCTTTTGATACGATCGCCCTGGCAACTGATAATGCCTATAGCGGATTGGTCGAATATTCCGATGAAACCAAGGACGCTATCGATGCCGGTATCGGTGTTACCGAAGCCGAACTTAAGGCTCTCAGTTCCGGTACCAACATGCACGGTGGTCTTGACCTGGCCAACGAATGGTTGGAAGCTGACACCGAGGTTGAGGATGATCACAAATTTGTCATCCTGCTGATGGACGGCAAGACCTACATCTGGAACAACGAGGCCAATGAGCCTACCACTTATTACACTCAGTACCAGAACAGCAGTGGTGTAAAGGGTGTCCCGGCAATCGGACAGACTACCGGTGCCTACACCAAGTCAGCCTATAAGCATAAAGATAATTATTACTATAACGATATGACTGATCCGACAAAGATGTTCTACTTTGCGGATTTCGCTGATCTGTACAGCGAAGATAACGCGGAGATCGCCAGCACGGAGACAGATTATGACTATTACTGCGTCTATGCTGATAAGCAGGGCACTGCTGCTGCCGGAAATCTGACTCAGTATCCGACGACCAACGGATCATCATTTACTTATAACTACGCTAAAAACTATTACAAGTTTGACCTTGCTGAAGGATGGGAAGATCTCCACTATCTGCAGACCGCTCCATATCTGGCAAGCGATAACGGAGATGGTACCTATACCTACGATCTGGAACAGCCTAACCCTGACTTCTTACAGGTTCATCCGGATTCCTTGCAGAAAGGTTTATATCTGACCGCTCACTTATGGACGGATATGAATACGAAGTACAATACAGCCGCTATTATATATTCCGATTGGAAAGGCGGCAGCGGATTGGAGATCGCCAAATCCTTCTGTAACTGGGTCAAGGGTGCCGATATCAGTGACTACGCTGCTGATATCACCAACACCACTCAGGTTTCCGCGATCTTCGATTCCATCAAGGATGAGATCCTGTATATGGTCAAGACCGGTGTCGTAACCGACTTGATCCAGGATCAATTCACTCTGGTCGACAATGGTATCGCAACCTTCACGATGACCCGCAGCGGTGAGACCTTAACGGCCACTGCCGGTGATGACGAAAACTCTTGGAATTTCGGCACTGCCGATGATTCCGGAGCATACCCGTACTCGGTCGTTTACGATCCGGATGCTAACAGCTTCGATTGGATCATCCGCGTACCGGTCGAGAACGCTAACCCGATCACACTGACCTATACGCTGGCTATCGATACCGATTCGGATGCCGGATTCTACGATACCAATAAATCAGCGGTTCTCGATTATAAGACCAGTACCGGTGAACCTGGTACCTATGTCTTCGAGATACCGCAGGTTGAATTCAAGACCATTACTCCGGCTGTGACTGAAAACGACCCACCGGTCAAAAAAGTGATAAGTGGACCGGTACCGGCAGGAGCCGAGTTTGAATTTATGTTTGAAGCTGTCTCCAACACCGCCGGTCTGGATACGATGCCAATGCCGGAAGCAGCCGGCGATGAGCAGTTCATGGTATTGTCGGTAGAGGGTGCCGGTGAAACCGAGATCGGTACGATGACTTTCACTGAAGAAGGTGTCTATACTTACGAGATCTCTGAAATCGTAGGCAGGATCGCCGGATGTACCTATGACGATAGTGTCTACCAGGTGATCTATACCATCACTTACAACAAGGAGACCTACGCTTTGGAAAGCGAGAGAGTCATCACCAAGGATGGCGAAGATAGCGATGTTACTGAATTTGAATTCGTCAATACCTTCAAGGTCCCTGATCCGACACCGGATCCGGATGGCACACCTAATACCGGTGATAACAGCCATACCGTATTATGGGCAGGATTGATGATCTTCTCAGCCATCTCCTTAGCAGTTATCCTTACTACCGGATTCAAACTGAAAAAAAGATAAAGATCGATTTTAATTAAAAGGCTTACCATAGGGTAAGCCTTTTTTTGTTGAAAAGCATATCAATAGGTAAAATGATCAGAAATTATATAATTTGAGCACCTAAACATATCCGATAAAAAGATTAAAAAATGATAAAGAATATAACGATACCTGAAAAGAGAATAAAGATGATTGTTTTGCTGGCAGCGATCCTTATGATGATAAGCGGCTGTTTTGATGCGTCAAATAAGCAGCCTTTAAACAGCGATGAGCCAGCCGAAGGATCGTTGACATACGATGTCAAGGAGGAAGATATGAAAACTATTTACCTGGCAGGCGGTTGTTTTTGGGGCGTTCAGAAATACTTTGATCAGTTCGATGGTGTAATAAGTACCGAGACCGGTTATGCCAACGGTCCAAGCGAAGATCCGGACTACAGGCAGGTCAGTGCCGGCAGCGGTCACGCGGAAACGGTAAAGGTGGTATATGATCAAAGCAGAATAACGCTAAAGGAATTATTAAACTACTACTTCATGATCATCGACCCGCTTTCAGTCAACAGGCAGGGAATGGATTCCGGGGTTCAATACCGAACGGGGATCTATTATCCGGATGAAGCAATGCTTGAAGAGATCAAGGAAGTTTATGACCAGCAGCAGGAAAAATACCAGAGCGATTTGGCGGTAGAACTGCAACCATTGGAAAACTTCTATCGCGCTGAAGACTATCATCAAAAGTATCTGGACAATAACACTGGCGGATATTGTCATATTCCTGCAAACATGTTCTCCTTGCAGGAAAAAAAGGATAATGAGGCTCTGGTCCTGGATAGTGACGAAGAATTGCTTAACCGGATCGGTAAACTGGCTTTTGATGTTACCCAAAATTCCGAAACTGAAACAGCCTTTACCGGCAAATACGATGATTTCTTTGAGAAAGGGATCTACGTTGATATAGTAAGCGGCCAGGCTCTTTTCTCCTCGGAAGATAAATACGATTCAGGTTGTGGCTGGCCGGCCTTTACCCGTCCGATAAGCGAGGATGCTATCATCGAGCAGAAAGACTACAGCCATTTCATGATCAGGACCGAGGTCCGCAGCAGCGAAGCTGATTCCCATCTTGGTCATGTCTTTCCCGATGGACCATGGGAAAGCGGTGGTTTAAGGTATTGTATCAATTCCGCAGCCTTGCGCTTTATTCCTTATGAGAAATTGGATGAAGAAGGCTATGGCGAATATAAATATTTGTTTGAAGAATAAATGGTTCGATCAATAAAACAAAATGCAACGAAAGCAACTATCTGACAGTTGCTTTTTAAAGGGTGCCAATTCAAGGACCAAGGTCGGCGGCTTTGCGCTTTAGTGATGGCATATTTAAGTTGTTGATTAGAATGCTATAATGAATCCGTAAACAGGTAGTGGATAAACACCTGTTTAAAGCAGTTGCTTAAGGAGGCAGAATGGAAATCTTTTCGATCGTTATCAATGTCCTTTTCTACTTGATCATGAGTTTTAATCTGTTTACCGATGTAATGACACTTCCAAGCGGGCAAAAGAGCACCTTTCACCGCAATGCGATACACCGGCTATATGTCGCTGATAAGATGTATCTGTTTTACTTTGAAGCCATTTTTGTCATCGTCAGCATCGCCACTTCCTTTATGATCATGTCCGGTACCAAGAGCACTGTGATCAAGGTTATCCAGTTTCTGGCTACGGTATTTTCCAGCGCCCTGTTTATCCTTATCATGATCACGGCCTATCAGACCAACCCCAAGTACTAAAGAAATATGAATAAGAAAAAACAAGCCGTAAAGACCAATGCGATGAGGATCCTAGATGAGCTGGATATCCCTTATACATCCATGTCCTATGACAGTGAGAGCTTTGAAGACGGAATACATGTGGCCGACATGCTTAACCTTCCCTACGAGAAAGTTTATAAGACCCTGGTGTGCCAGGGAAACAGCCGGAACTATTACGTCTTTGTAATACCGATAAACGCGGAACTGGATCTTAAAAAAGCAGCTCGAAGTGTAGAAGAGAAAAGCGTGGAGATGATCCATGTCAAGGATCTTAAAAATGTTACCGGCTATGTCCGGGGCGGATGTACATCGATCGGGATGAAGAAGGATTATCCGGTCCGCATCGAAGAATCGGCATCCCTGTTGACCGACATGTATGTCAGCGCCGGCACGCTGGGCATGCAAATAAACCTGAAGCCGGATGATCTACTTAAGGCAGCAAAAGCCCAATGGGCCGATCTTATTAAAATATGAATATCCATCTAGACAAGGAGAAACAGCATGATACAAAGTCCTGATACCAAGCAGTTGATCGTTAACGTGTTTGTTAAATTGTTGCGGGAAAGACCTTTTGACAAGATCACCATCATCGATATCGCCAAAAAGGCCCATATCAACCGTAATACCTTCTATTATTACTTTTCCGATGTGATCGATCTTTTATCATATATCATCGAACGTTCCAAGACTGAGTATTTCATAAATCGGGAAGATGTCGATACACTTAACGAACTGATAACCATCTTCATCGACACGATGAATAAGGACCGTTCGATCATCAAAAACCTGTTCTCTTCACGTGATGTCAATACCATCATCCGTCTGGTGGATGAAACGGTACGTGATATCTGCGATATCTGCGTGGAAAGGGAACTGTCCCATAATCCGGAATTCAGTATCGAAGAGAAACGAGTGATCGCAGAGTTTTACAGCACGATCCTGGAAGGATTTGTGATCCGCATGATCTCAAGCAAGGATCCGGGAAGCTATATAAGCCAGTTTGAAAAGCTTCGCAGCATCCTGGAAAGCCGTCTGCCTTACCAGATCATCAGGGAAGAACTGGAAAGATCATAAAAACAAAGACCTGATAAAGGTCTTTTTAATATGTTGTTTAGGAATCATGACCATGGCCGCTCTTT
>JAFWFB010000186.1 GCA_017512625.1 Erysipelotrichaceae bacterium | reverse complement strand
TTTAGACGTATCCGTTCTTACCATCGGCACATGGGCCATGGGTGGAATGGGCTACGGAGACGTAAACGAAAAAGACTGCATCGATGCGATCCATGCCATGGTAGAGAATGGTGTTAACCACATCGATACCGCCTGGATCTATGGTTTAGGTCGCGCTGATGAAGTGGTAGGCAAGGCTTTAAAGGGATTAGACCGTTCCAAGATCTACATCACTTCCAAAGTCGGTTTCCACAATCCGGCAGACGGTAAGGGACCTAACTATCCTGACATCCGTCCTGAATGGATCAGAGAATGCTTCGAGAAGTCATTAGTAAATTTAGGCACCGACTATGTCGATGAGTTCCTGGTGCACTTCCCTGATCATTCCGTTGATTTCAAGGACGTTGCCGATTGTCTGCATGAATATCAGAAGCAGGGCAAGATCCGTCACTTAGGCGTATCCAACTTTGCTGTTGCCGACATCGAAGAGATGGCTCAGTACATGGAAGTAACCGCCAACCAGACCAAGCTCAACATGATCGAAAGAGATGAGGTTTCTAACATGGAATGGTGCCGTGACCACAATATCGGCATCATGACACATTCCTCATTATGTCAGGGCCTGCTGACCGGTGCGATCAGAGAGATCCCACACTATGCCGAGGATGATGTCCGTTCGATGTATGGTAATAACTTCAAGGAACCGATGTTCTCCCAGATCCAGGACCTCTTAAAGGTCATGGACGAAGTTGCCGCCAACCACAACGCAACTGATGCCCAGGTAGCCATCAACTGGAACGTTCAGAAAGACTATGTGACCACTTCACTGGTAGGCGTACGTAACGTCAATGAAGCTCTTGAAAACTGCAAGGCTACCGAGTGGGAGTTAAGTGACGACGAGATGAAGCTGCTTGATGATGCGATCGAAAACTGCATCAAGGAAAAGGCAGTCACCATCTTAGGAGAAAAATAGTAAATGGCTTACGGCAGATATAAATCCTATGCGGGCCTTAAGAGTTCCTACAGCGCCGGTAACTGTAAGATATCGGTCAATCACTTTCAGATCCACGAACTCTTAAAGAACGTTAAAAGTAAAGTCTATCTCTACTTCATCTATTCCTTAAGGATCATCTTTCCGATCGGTACCATCCTTCTTTTAAACAGGATATATCCGACCAAGTGGGTATGGATACCTCTGATCCTGCATCTGCTGGTATCATATCTGATACAGGTACAGATGGCAGAGTTCTCCATCGGTGGTATCGCGATGCTGATAGGATTCATGAAGAAGAACGGCTTCGTCATATGCATGGCCGCACCTTTCGTCGTTGAGTTCCTCATCGGCAGGATAACCTGGTCCATTATCGAAAGCACCGTCACCAAGGAAGTGATGGAAGACAAGGAACATTTCGATAAGCTCTGGGAAAAGGAGCTGATCCTTTATGAAAGTGAAGACATGCTCTATTCAGCCACCAGGAGCGTACGCATCAACCGTAATCAGAAGTCGGCTTCCGGTCTTTCCGGATCGGTCTTCGGTGATGCTTCACCGATCATTCCGGTCAATAAGGACCAGGCTGACGAGATAGCCCGGAAAGCCAGCTCCCGCGAGCCGACGATGCGCGGCACATTATAACCGTTCAGCGGCGCGCCGGTCAGATTGTCGGAGGTGGCGTATTTGGCGTCCCAGCAGAAGCCGGGCACTGCCTCGTCCAGA
>JAFWFB010000185.1 GCA_017512625.1 Erysipelotrichaceae bacterium | reverse complement strand
GAAATCGGTAGCGATGATCAGTGGCACAAAGAAAGCCAGAAACATGCTGGTCTTGCCCAGATAACTGTGGACTGAGGACATCTTATGGAACTTGATCGCACAGATGATATAACTAAGTGCTCTTAAACCAAGAGCCACAAAAAGCAGGATCTCGGAAGCTCTAGGCAGTTTTTCTAGGATCTTGCGGGCGATCTTGATCAGGGAGACGCTCATCAGACTCACATCAGCAACCGTATCCAGACGTGATCCCAGTTCAGATGTCACATCAAACTTCCGGGCGATCCAGCCATCAAGCATATCGGTTATACCGCAGGTGATAAACAGGGTATAAAAAGTATCCGAAAAAGGCTCGACGCCGATCATGATGATCGCGCCGATCAGACGGTATAAAGTTAATATGTTAGGTATATATTTGATCATTTCGGATAAAAGAGTTTTACACAAAAAACTCTCTTAAATAATAGCACATTTTGTTAAAGCGGAATCTTTCTTGCTTCAAACCATAAACAAAAATCCGATATTGTCCAACAAAAAAAGTATTGCTTCAATACTTTTTTATCAGATCAGATCCTTGACTGCCCCGTTTTCCAGAAGCAGCGGCTTGCTTACCCTAACCTGGCGCATGATGCCCTTTTTGAGGATGAGCAGGCTTCTGAAGGATTCCTTCTTCTCCTTTTCAAAGACATAGGTCAGCTTTTCAATCCGAAAGCGCTGACGTTCACATTCCTTAAACAGTTCATTGATCCTGAAGCTTGGATAATTGAGATAGACCTTGCCATTGTCTTTGAGCAGACGACGGAAGGAAGCGAATAATTCATCAAGAGGCAGGCTGTCCTCAAACATGGCCAGGTTGTAGTTTTCATTGTCCCGGTGATCCCTTTCCTTGAAAAAAGGCGGATTACAGACGATGATATCGACCTGATCGTGCTTTAGCTCCTGGATCATGGAATTGATCAGCGTTGCTTTTACGCCATTGGCTTCAAGATTATGTCTTGCGACCTTAAGGGCTTTTTCGTTGATATCGACTCCGATCAGTTCCTTTGGATGCCTTAAGGAAGCATAGAGCAGTAAAGCTCCGGTATTGGTGCCGATATCCATGACGCTTTTGCCCTTGTGGAAATCGAAAAAAGTGCCGAGCAGATAGGTATCGGTATTGAATTTATACAGTTCATCGTCCTGATAAAAGACGAAATCAGTCCCCTTGAGATAATCCTTCTTCATAATTCTTATCAAATTCAAAATAGAAACGGCTGCCCTTGCCCGGAGTCGAACTTACGCCATAGCGGGCATTATGGGCATCCAGTATGGCCTTGCAGATAGCCAGACCTAGTCCGGTTTGCTTCACACTTCGGCTATAATTCTTATCGATCTTGTAATAGCGGTCCCAGATGTAAGGAAGCTCTTCCTTGGCAATGCCTGATCCCTCATCGATGACTTCGAAGCTGACCTTCTCTTCGCTGTCTGTGACATTGATCCAGATCTTCGAACCATCTTCAGAAAATTTGATGGCATTGGAGATAAAGTTCTTGATGACTTCCTGGATCCTGAATTTATCAGCATAGATGATCGCCGGATCAAGTTTAGGGACAAAGGTTATCTTCCTGCTGAGTGCCAAGGCATCAAACGAACTGATAACTTCTTCACATAGCTGGGTCAGATCGACATTTTCCAGTTTGAGGTCGCCATAACCAGCCTGGGCCTTGCTGATCTCCTGCAAGTCGTAGATCAGTTTTTCCAGATAATCGGCCTCTTGCAGGATGACATCGAGATGCTTGTCCCGCTTTTCAGGGTCATCACCGGAGATATCCTTGATCATTTCCGCGTAAGCCTTGATCGAGGTCAACGGAGTCTTTAGGTCATGGGAGACATTCGCAAACAGGTCCTTACGCAGTTCATCGACTTTGGAAAGCTTGCTGCTGGCGTCATTCAATGTATCAGCCAAAACGTCCAGTTCACTGAAACCGCCGCCGTCAAAGACCGCTTCATCGAATTTACTCTCCGCCAGTTTGGTTGCGCTGTTTTTCATCTCGACGATCGGCTTGGAGAAACGATCGGCCAGATAATAGGTAGGAACGATCG
>JAFWFB010000184.1 GCA_017512625.1 Erysipelotrichaceae bacterium | reverse complement strand
GGAAGAATCGCTTAAACAGATCGATAAACGGCTGGTTACGCATAAGCATACCTAACAGTTCTGTTTCATCGACTGCACTTCCGGTAGTCATACCGATGATATAAGCAAAGACGATGATAATGACATAGGTAAGTACCTGGAAGATGGTCTTGAATCTTGTGAGCTTCATGAAGCTGAATAGCACAATTATAATGATCGCTGTCAGTAATACCGGTACGATCGGTAAAAGGATATAGACAAAGATCAGGAAGATGAAGAAAAGGATACCTGCCTTGGTCATTACGCCATAAAGAGTAAGCGGCAGCAAGAGCAGAAGCAGGTCTCCGATATAGTTGGAAGCCAAAATCTGACAATACTTGGCTAACAGGACTTCCTTCGGTTTGAAAGGCAAAGGCAGGATGTTTTTAAGGTCGCTGCCAAAATAAAGGACAGTTGGTGCACTTAAAAGATCCATGACCAGGGTCATAAAGATATTGGCGGTAATGATAAAGCCTACAAAGATGGTCGGCTGGCCAGCCAGGATCAGGGTATCGATAACCTGGTAGGATAAGTAGCCTACCATTCCTCCCAGATAGACGATCAGAAACAGGTAAAGAGCAACGGCACCGATACCGCTGTTTTTCTTCTTGGAAGTAGTAAGCCTGGTCCTTCGGAAACTGCTGATAAGCAGTATTTTGGTAAGTGATAAGACCCGATTAAGCATTGGTGATCTCCAGGAAAAGGTCTTCCAGTGATTTATTAGCCTGGAAGTGTTCTCTCATCTCATCCAAAGTACCAACGAATAACAGTTTACCCTTGGCGATGATACCGACTCGGTCACATAGCTTTTCTGCAACGTCCAGAACGTGGGTAGAGAAGAAGACAGTCTTACCGCTATCAGCGTGAGCCCTCATCATCTCCTTCAGTTCGAAGGCTGACTTAGGATCAAGACCAGTCATCGGTTCATCCAGGATCCAGTTTTTAGGCTGGTGTAACAAGGCACCACAGATGACGATCTTCTGACGCATACCGTGGGAATAGGAACTGATCCTTGACTTGAGGTCATTGGCTAAACCAAACATGTTGGTAAGCTCTTCGATACGCTGTTCCCGGTTTTCAACTTCATAGAGATCAGCCAGGAAATTGAGATATTCGATACCTTTAAGATTAAGGAATAAGTCTGGGCTATCAGGCACAAAGCCAAAGCTCTTCTTGGCTTCAATGGCCTGCTTTTCGATATCATAGCCATCGATCAGTACCTGTCCTTCATCAGCATTCAGGATACCGGTGATGATGTTGATGGTGGTAGTCTTTCCGGCTCCGTTAGGTCCTAAGAAACCGAAGATCTCACCATCCTTGACAGTCAGGTTAAGGTTATCCAGAGCTTTATCCTTACCGGTATAAGACTTGGTCAGATTAATACATTCAATCATATAGTCTCTCCTTTGATATAAAACTATATCCCTATCAGTTTACCATTTCCTGCTATATTGGTTAATAGGCATAGTAAAAACAACAGACCAACTAAGAGTTTTTACATACCTTTTTTAAGATAGCCATTAATAATAAAACCTGAGATCACTCAGGCTATATTCTGTTATTGGTTATGAATGCAAAAAAGTCTGTATAAACCAGGGCCTACCGGTTATAAACATCTATAAAACGCTTCTTATTGAAGATTAAGAAGCTGTAGCTTTCCCCATCCTTCATTTTAAAGACTGCTGTCGGAAATACAGACTGCTTCCAGGACAAGTCAACGATATCATCCCGGTTTAATTCCAGAAGCCGGTATTTCTTATTCACTGTCAATTTATTTGTCTTAAAGGTAATGGTCTTATCTTCAACGATCAAAGCTCCGCCAAGCAGACCGTTTTTAATAAGACTGCAGGTAAAATATTCTTTCATCTTGCTCTCCTTTAATGCGTTACTTTTTGCCTAGGAATTCTTCCTTGGTGATCTCTTTGGTATTGTCTACTTCTTCTTTGGTTAAGGCGTTATATTTGTAGTCACTGTCATAGTAATGGGTTTCCATCGGCTGTTCTTTGTGCTTTTTAAAAACGATTGCGAAAAGAGAGACAAAGGTTCCGATCGCTCCGATGATGCCTAAAGCCAGAATGATGAAGGCCAACTTTCCCGGATGGATGAAGATCATGATGATGCCTAAAAAGACACCGAAGAAAAACAGGTAACCGAAGCCCTCGATCAGGCGCCTTTCACCCTCGGTAGTTTCCCAGGTTCCGGAAGCACTGAACTGCTTTCCCTTAAAGCGCTCGTAGACCGGTATCTCGATATTGGTATCTACTTCGTTGTTTTCTTTTCTTTCCGGATTGTTTCTTTCTGTATCATTCATATCTTTATCCTCCTGATCTTTTTCAGTCAAAAATGTTCCATCTTTCATCAGCTTTAGCAAATAATTCTTGGATCGAATCTTTATGTTTTTCAACTATCTCTTGATATTCCCCGGACAAGGCATT
>JAFWFB010000183.1 GCA_017512625.1 Erysipelotrichaceae bacterium | reverse complement strand
CCGGTAAGACCACTTTGATCAAGCGTCTTTTAAAAAATCTGGAATACGAAAAGATCATGCTGATCGAAAACGAGTTTGGTGAAGTAAACATCGATTCATCGCTGTTTGACTCCAAGCTAAGGATCACCGATATCAATAACGGCTGCATTTGCTGCTCACTTGATGGCAAGCTGGATGAAGCTTTGGAAGACATCCTTAAGTATGATATCGATACCCTGATCGTTGAACCAAGCGGCGTTGCTGAACTTAGTGCCATCAAGGATACGTTCAAGGATCATCCGGACTTCAAGCTGATCGCTTATACGACCGTAGTCGATGCCAAGGTCATGGAGCGTTATCTGCGCAACTTCAAGGAATTCTATGAAGATCAGATCAGAAGTGCCAATACGATCTGTCTAAGCCATATCGAAGACTTAAACGAAGAGCAGTTTAAGGCAGTTGCTGACAGATTAAAGGAGCTCAACCAAGAGGCTTTGATCTTCTCCAATACGATCAGTGATGATCTGCTTCTTAGCACCATTACCTCCAATACCGCCGTCATGGAAAAGGATCTGGCTGAGATCGAACATCATCATCACCACGATGAGGATGAAGAAGAAGAGCATGAGCACCATCACCATCACGATCATGAAGCTGAAGATGTCTTTACCAATTGCGGAATCCAGGTACAAAGAGCCTATAGCAAGGAAGAGCTGCAGGAGATCCTGGAAGGCTTAAGTGATAATATCGTAAGAGCCAAGGGCATCGTAAAGTCACACGATGGAACTTACCTGCACTTTGAACATACCATCAGCGTCAACAATATCGAGACCTATCCGGATAACCATATCGGTCTGATCAGCGTCATCGGTGTCGATATCGAAGAAGAAGAGATCAGGGAGATCTTTAAAGTCAATGCCTAGGCCGATCTACATGTTTACCGGCATCATCGATTCCGGTAAGACTACAGCCATTAAGGATACCCTGGCTGATCCATATTTCAATGATGGCAGCAAGACCCTGATCGTCTGCTTTGAGCAGGGTGAAGTGGAATATGACAAGGAATTCCTTGAATATACCCACTCGCAGGTCATCTATCCGAATTACGCTGATTTCGGAAAGCAGATGATGTTAGGCTGGGTCATGAACTATGATTTCGACCGCCTGTTCATCGAATTCAATGGTATGGAAAATGACATCGAGTTCCTGGAAAAGGGCCTGATCGATGAGTTTGAGATCGCTGAGATCATCTGTGTCAACAATACCGCCATGTTCGAGGTCTATATCAACAACCTTCGACAATACATGTATAACCACTTAAAGAATGCTGATCTGAGCATCTTTAACCGCTATACCATTCAAAACAAACAATTCTTGCGCAACAGCGTCAAGGGCATCAATCCTTTCATGCAGGTCATCTTCGAAAAGGAGAATGGCGAGATCGAGGAATATACCAGTGCCGATGTCTTCGACCTTTCCAAGGATCTGGTAGAGGTAGGAGACCAGGATTATGGTCTCTGGTATCTGGATGCGATCGATGATCCATACAAATACGAGAATAAGAAGCTGCGCATCAAGGCCTATAAGGTCGAAGACCAGGGCGACTATCTTTTGATGGGACGCAAGGCCATGGTTTGTTGCAGTGATGATACCCAGGATGTCTGCTTCCCTTGTGTCAATGTCAAGGATAAGGAAGCGATGGAAAAGGGCAAGTACTACACCCTTACCGGTACGATCAAGCTGGCGGATACCGAAGACGGTCAAAAGACCTGTGTCCTTACCAATGTCACCTATGTACCGGACAGCGATCCTAAATATACTTACGTAACATTCTACTAGAGGTAATCTGAACAT
>JAFWFB010000182.1 GCA_017512625.1 Erysipelotrichaceae bacterium | reverse complement strand
CAAGACCTTCGAACTGGCTCTGATCAATCCGAAGATCATTTCCCACTCCGTTCGAAGCAGCTATCTTAAAGCCGGCGAAGGCTGCCTCAGTGTTCCGGGCGAACATCAGGGCTACGCGTATAGACACGCCAAGATAAAGGTCAAAGCCTACAATTACCTGACAAAAAAAGACGAGATCCTCGAGCTAAGAGGTTATGAGGCCATCGTCGTTCAACATGAGATCGATCATTTAAACGGTATTCTATTCTATGATCACATAAATCCGGAAGATCCATTCTATGAAGAACCGGGTGCGGAAGTAATAGAATAATTAATAAAGGACAGACATGAAAAACAACAATAATATCAAAGACTACGACCAGGTAAACGATACCCTTGTTTATGCTATGGGCGGCCTTAATGAGATCGGTAAGAACATGTACTGCTTCGAGCAAAACGATGAGATCATCATCATCGATTGCGGAGTCAAGTTTCCGAGCGAAGAGAAACCAGGCATCAGTTACATCATCAATGACTATACCTATCTGATCCGCAACAAGGAAAAGATCAAAGCTTTGATCATCACCCATGGACACGAGGACCATATCGGCGGAATTCCTTACTTTTTGCTGGTAGCGGCTGCTGATAAGATCTATGCTTCACGCTTTGCCAAGGCACTGATCGAAAAAAAGCTCAGCGAAAGAAGGAAACTGGCCAACATCACCATCAATGAATTCAATGAGGATTCAAGGATCCAGACCAAATACTTTACCGTTGGTTTCTTTTCCGTTACCCACTCCATTCCGGATTCCTATGGCATCATCATTACTACCAATAACGGTCGCATCGTATTCTCCGGTGACTTTAAGTTTGACCTGACTCCGGTCGGTCAAAACAGCGACTACCAGAAGATGGCCTTCCTTGGTGCATCGGGCATCTCGCTTTTGATGAGTGAGAGTACCAACGCTGAAGTCGAAGGTTTCTCCATCTCCGAGAAAAAGGTCGCTGAAAGCATCATGGATATCTTCAAGAATGCTCCGGCAAGGCTTTTGATCAGCACCTTTGCTTCCAATGTCTTCCGTCTGGAGCAGATCATCAAGGCGGCGGTCGAGTGTGAGCGAAAGATCTGTGTCATTGGCCGAAGCATGGTCAATACCATCGAGATCTGTACCAATCTCGGTTTCTTCGATGTCCCATCAGGATCCTTCATCGAACCGGAAGAGGTTAACAGTCTGCCACCGGAAAAGGTCTGTCTGATCTGCACAGGTTCCCAAGGTGAACCACTGGCTGCCTTAAGCAGGATCGCCAATGGTACCCATAAGCAGATCAGCATCCGTCCGGGTGATACCATCATCTTCAGCTCCAACCCGATCCCGGGCAATGCGGTAAATGTCAATGACGTAATCAACCAGCTGGCCCGCTATGGTGCCAATGTCATCGTCAATTCCCCTTTGACCTCGCTGCATACGACCGGGCATGCCTCCAAAGAGGAACAGAAGCTGTTGCTGCAGCTGATCAAGCCTAAGTATTTCATGCCGATACATGGTGAATACAAGATGCTTTGCCTGCATGTAGAAAGCGCCAAGGAGATCGGTCTGCCAAAGGAAAACTGCTTTATCTGTAAAAACGGCGATGTACTGGTCTTAAGCAAAGGTGAAGTCTACCGCTCCAAGACCAGCATCCAGACCGATGATGTATATATCGATGGCAGTGATTATTCAGGACTTAGTACCTCCGTCAT
>JAFWFB010000181.1 GCA_017512625.1 Erysipelotrichaceae bacterium | reverse complement strand
GTGTAATACTTATAAGTTAATTCCATATATTCATAAACCTCACTGGTTATAATCATAACAAAAATAGCTACTAGGTAGCTATTTTAAGAAGAAAAATGAAAAAATTTGTACTTTGCAATTATATTTAATCAAAGTAATGTGATAGATTTGTGAAAATTGCAAAAATTATTTTTCCAGTTCGTGTAACATCTGGATCCTGCGGATGTGTCTTTCACCATTGCTGAAAGGGGTATTCAGGAAGGCATCAAGGATCTTTTTCATCATCTCGACATCGATGATCCTGGCACCGAAGGCTACACAGTTGCAGTCGTTGTGTTCCCTGGACAGTTTGACGCTTTCCGGTTCAGAACAGATACAGCAACGGATGCCATCGACCTTATTGGCTGCCATGCCGATACCTTCACCGGTTCCACAGATCAGAACTCCGCCATCGACCTGCTTGCTTGCTACCAGATCAGCGACTCTTTTCGCATAGATCGGATAATCGGTACTTTCGCTTGAATCAGTACCACAGTTGACAACTTCATGTCCCAGACTTTCAAGATAGTCGATCACTTGCTGCTTGATCTCGGTAGCAGCGTGGTCATTTCCAAATGCTAATTTCATATGTTCTCCTTTTTACGGACTACTTTAGCCTTGCGGGCAAAGTATCCTTTCTTCCTGAAATAAGTGACGGCCTCCGTAACCAGTTGCTGGTTTTGGGTGATGCCAAAGACCGTCGATCCGCTTCCACTCATCAATACCTTGTCAAACGGAAACTGCATGAGCAGATCCTTGACCTTCTTGACGCTTGGTTCCAGCCTGAAGGCTGTTTCCTCCAGACTGTTTCCGAGGTTATCGATGAATGTCTGATAGTCGCCATTGATGGCCGCATTCTTAATAAGTTCACAATCCGGATGGATCAGTTTGTCATAGTCGATGTTCGCAAAGCACTCCCTGGTACTGACGCCACCGCGTGGCTTTACCAGGACGATCTCAAAGTCCAGGTTAAGCGGAAAAAACTCCAGCTCATCGCCCAGTCCTGTCGCCAAAGCCGGCTTCTTGAACAGGGTAAAGGCTACATCAGCCCCGATCATTCTGGCGATCTCGGTCTTTTCCTGGTAGGACATGTTCAGATCAAAAAGCTTGTTCATGATCCTGATGACCGCAGCTCCATCGCTACTTCCGCCACCAAGTCCGGCCTGGGTCGGGATCTTTTTCTCGATGGTGATCTTCAAAGGATCTTTGATGTTATAGCGCTCCCTGATGATATTGGCGGCTTTTACCAGCGTATTAGGATTGTTTTTTAAGTACTCTTCATTGGAGATCAGCTCATCGTGATCACTGATCTCGATATCGACAACGTCATAAAAATCGATCGGTACCATTATGGTATCGAGATTATGGTAGCCATCTTCCCTGCGGTTGATCAGATTCAGGGCCAGGTTGATCTTAGCGTATGCTCTCTGTTTCATGATAGATCAAAAGGTAATCTTCCAAGGACAGTTCTTCGGCTCTTTTCTGACTGTACCCGTGCTTTTCAAGCACTGCCAAAAGCTGATCGGAGCCAAGTTCCTTAAGATTATTATATAAGGTTTTACGGCGATATTTAAATCCGGATTTGATCAGGTCAAACAATCGCTGCTGATCGATATTCGGATCGGTTTGTTTCGGTCTAAGACTGACGACGATGCTATCAACATTAGGTTTAGGATAAAAGACCTGCTTGGAGACATCCATGAATTTGGATACATCGTAGAGATACTGAACGATCAAAGAAAGAGCTGCGTAGTCCTTGCTTCCGGTTTTGGCTAAAAGGCGCTGTCCCACTTCCTTTTGGATCATGACATGGATCCCTTTGATCTTTAAAGGGGATTCGAAAAGCTTGAACAGGATCGGGGTAGTTATGTAATAAGGAAGGTTAGCGATCACCACGATCTGATCATCGACATACGGTTCCTTTTTAAGGTCGACCTTTAAGAAATCCCGGTTGATCAGCGTCAGATTATTTACATCCTTAAGCTCTTGTTCAAGGATCGGGATCAGTTTCTTGTCGATCTCATAGGAATAGACCTTTTTACTATAGATGCATAGCTGCTCAGTCAAAGAACCGATGCCCGGACCGATCTCCAGGGTAGTCAGACTCTGTCCGCATTCCCCTTGGCGATCTTTACCACCACATTGGGATCAATAATAAAATTCTGACCAAAATTCTTGGTCGGCCGGATATCATATTTATCCAGAATCTCCATGGTTCTGTTTTTATTGGCGATGAATTCAGACAGAAAGCAGTTCCTCCAATTCCTGATAACTAATTTCCAGCATGTTAAGCCGCTTAAGCAGGGTCTTGCTGTTGCAATGGCCAAGGTGATAGTGTCTTGCTACCTTATCCCTTAAGGCCGATGAATCCTTCTTTCCGGCCAGATCAAGATGATAAAGGTCGTTTACTGATAAGCCTGTTCTCACTTCCTTATAGGTAACGATATGGCTTAGGGCCTGATCAAGTGCCTGCTTTGAAGCATATTCGACACCGACCCGGTTTCCTTTGCGGGAAAGCTTGTCATCGACAAAGGCGTTTTTCAGACCCGAAATGGCCTGGTTGATCTTCGATCTGATCTTTTCACCCGGTCCATCAGGATCCAAAAGCAGGATGACTCCTCTTTTATTGTTGACTTCCTTTATGAAGTCGATGGTCTTTTTATCCAGTCCAAGACCATTGGTCTCGATGGTATCGACCTGATAATAACGGGAAAGATTGATGGTATCGCTTTTCCCTTCAACGATCACTACTTCTCTAATCTTTTCCATGGAATAAACGGTAATAGTTCCTTCTGACCAGATCTTTCAGTTCTTCGATATCCATTTCCAAAAGCTCAGCAGCAAAGGCATAGACATCCTTGACATAATAGGTCTTAT
>JAFWFB010000180.1 GCA_017512625.1 Erysipelotrichaceae bacterium | reverse complement strand
CCATCCCTTGCTACAATAAGCAGCAGTCGCTTTCCAAGGAAAACATCATCAAATATCTGAAGACCCGCTATGGTCATGAATTCAGCGAAGGATTCCTGATGCAAAAGACGGTCAAGAAAAAGGAGGAGCTGAATGACTAAGATCGAATTACTGGCTCCTGCCAAGGATATCCAGAAAGCCAAAATAGCGCTTTTATACGGAGCCGACGCCGTCTATTTCGGAGGCAAGCAGTTCTCCTTAAGAGCGCGTGCTTCCAACTTCGATATCGATGATATCTTTAAGATCACCAATTTTGCCCATAGTTTAGGCAAGAAAGTCTTTGTGACCGTCAATATCGTCTTCCACCAGGAAGATCTGGAAGGATTGCAAGAATATCTTTTAACGCTTGATGAGATTGGCATCGATGCGATCATCGTCGAATCAGTCAATGTTTTGACCCTGGCCAAGAAACTGGGCTGCCACTTTGAAGTTCATCTTTCGACCCAGATCAATACCACCAATTCCATGGCCATCTCTGAATACCAGAAACTGGGAGTCGACAGAGTCGTTCTTTCCCGTGAGGTATCGATGGACAGTATCCGCAAGGTCGCCAGAAATACCAGTGTTCCTTTGGAAGTATTCATCCATGGCGGCATGTGTTCCAATTACAGCGGAAGATGCATCCTTTCCAACCGGATGACTTTAAGGGATGCCAATAGAGGCGGTTGCGCTCAAAGCTGCCGCTGGAAATATGAAGTATATAAGGGGAATCAGCTGATCAGCGACCCAGATACCCTTTTTTCCATGTCTTCGAAAGACTTAAGGGCCAGTGCCTATATCAAGGATCTGATCGACGCCAATATCCGCTCCTTAAAGATCGAAGGAAGGATGAAAAGCGATTATTATATCGCCCAGGTGGTAAAGACCTATCGCCAGCTGATCGATGAGATCTATGAAAAAGGAACCATCAGCCAAAAGCGTCTGGAATACTATGACAGTGAACTGGACAAGGCGGAAAACCGCCTTTCCGATGACGGTTTCCTTTCCGGAACCTGCGATGAGGACAAGCACCTCTATGGGGTAAACGGTGCCGGGGTGACCCATGACTATGTTGCCTATGTACTGGCTTATTATGAAGGCTACGCCAAGATCGAAGTTCGTAACTACTTCAAAAAGGGCGATGAGCTGGAAGTCTTTGGACCGGATCTTGATAATACCCGTTTTACCGTCGAAGAGGTCTTTGATACGGAAATGAACAACCGGGAGATCATCAACAAACCGATGGAGACTCTGTATATTAAAGTGCCTTTTGCCTGCAAGCGGCACTATATGATAAGAAAAGCATGATCATTGAAGGAGCAATCAGCGTCAAGGCTGCGATAACAAATCATAAAAGGGAGATCAGTGAGGTGATCATCAGCAAGGATAAGCATACCCGTGATTTCCGTTTTATTACTGGCCTTTTACTTAGGGAAGGGATCCCTTTCAGGAAGGAAAGTTCCCAATTCTTTTTGGATCACCCTAAAGCCGGAGGGATCATTGCACAGTGTTCGGCCCGAAGATTTGAAACGATCGAAGAATTGAGCGATCACATAATGGTCATCGACGGTGTCCAGGATCCTTTCAATCTTGCTTACATCCTTCGCTCCGGAAAAGCTTTCGAACACAGTTTCATCATCAATAGCCGGGAAAGCGATAGCTATGAAGCCGGTCTTTTGAAGTCTTCCGCCGGGGCCTATGACATGTTAAAGATCGCTGCCAGCGATGATCTGTTTAAGGATATAAAATCATTGAAAGAAAAAGGCTATCAGATCAATGCTCTTTCCCGGGTCGATGATTCGATCGCGATCGAAAAGCTTCCATTAGGTAGCAGATACGTCATGATAATCGGTGGCGAGAAGCGGGGTTACCAGAAGGGACTTGAAGAACTTATCGACAATCATGTCCATATCGAATATGACGGTGATTTCCGGAATGCCCTTAATGCATCCAGTGCTGCTGCCATTGCGCTAAACGTTCTAAGTCTTAAGAACCGGGGTGTTTTATGATCGATTCCTTAAACAATCAGAAGATCAAAGAATATAACAAGTTAAAGCAAAAGAAATACCGTGACCGTACCGGTCTATTTCTACTTGAGGGCGAAGACCTGATAAGACAGGCCATCGAAAAGGGAATGGTCGAAGTTCTTTTTTCTACCAGGGAAGATTTCGATTTCCCGGTGACCTTAGTCAGTGAGAGGGTCGCCCAAAAGCTTTCGGATAACGGGGGTGAGTCGATTGCGGTATGCAGGAAATTCGATTATCCCAAGACCGGCTTTTCCCGTATGGTCATTCTCGATGACCTGCAGGATCCGACCAATCTGGGTCTGATCATCAAACTGTGCGATCGCTATGAAATGGATGGACTTATCGCTTCCAGGAATACGACTGATTTCTATGCGCAGAAAGTCATCGAAAAAGCCGGATCATCCTTTTTCAAAGTGCCGTTTTATAAGTGCGATCTTGAAGATCACATAAACGATCTCAAGGAAAAAGGGATCAGGATCTATTCCACCGGGCTTAGAAATGAATCGGTGGAACTTAAACAGCTGATCCCGGATAAAGAATACGCCATCGTCATGGGCAATGAAGGAAGCGGGGTATCGGAAAAGATCATGGATCTAAGCGATGAGATAATAAAAATCGATATGCATAATATCGATTCCCTGAATGTTAGTGTCGCTTGTGCGATCGTCCTCAATAATCTTAGAAAATAACATCAAACTGCTCCAGATCAGGATCTAGGGGCAGTTTTTTATAGGTATAGCTATCGATGTGGATCCAGCGGTTGTTTTCCAGTTCGTCCAGATGAGCAAAGATCGTCTCCCGGTCGCCCTGAAAAACAGCCTCGACCATGCCATTTGCCAGGTTGCGGCAATACCCGGTCAAATGATATTTTTCCGCGTAGCGTACCAGCGAGATCCTGAAGCCGACGCCCTGCACTGTTCCTTCAAAAATGAATAAAAAGCGTTCCATATCTTATTCCTGTTCAAACATGATGTTGAAATCACAGTCGCCATCGATGCCATCTATCCTTCCGATATTGTTTGACTGCCAGTAACGGTAGCTTCCCTTGTAACTGGACCAGTCGACATAATTGGCCAGCCAGATCTCTCTTTGTTCGGTATGCTTCCAGACTTCCTCGAGTCTTAGCTTGCTGCCATAGAGCATGGCTTTATAGCCGTAAGCTTCACATTCCTTGGCAAAGACATCATAGAGGCGGTTTAATTCTTCAAAGCTGATGCCATACTCCTGGAAGTTGGAGAAGTTTTCCCAGTCAAAGACGATTGGAAGTTCCAGCTCGGTGTCGCCTAAAACATCCTTGATCTGTGATACCGCAAGACGGACGTCGTGATCGTTGTTATCGTAGCTGTAAAGATAGATGCCTACCGGGATACCGGCCGCTTTGGCTTGCTTCAGATAGGTTTCAAAGCTGCTGTCGACATGCATCTCGCCCCTGAAAGAGTAGCCGAAGCGGATAAAGATGAATTCACATCCCGCATCCCTGACCGCTTCAAAGTCGATATCACCCTGCCACTCAGAGACATCGATGCCAAAATGACGTCCCGCCCCCGCATATGTATT
>JAFWFB010000179.1 GCA_017512625.1 Erysipelotrichaceae bacterium | reverse complement strand
TTAACCGGTCGATAGAGGATAACTATGCCCGTTTCTTGCAGGTAAAGGACAAGGCAGAGATCAGGGATATCCTGGATAATCTTTGCGATGATGTCATTTCCGTATATCTGGAAAACAGGAAACCGATGATCATCCTTCTGGAATATCAGCCCACCTGCAGCTTTTTTGCGGAATACTTTTCCAATATCCTGATCGCCTTTAAAGAGAAAGAAAACGGATCAAGCGATCCGGAATATAAGATTTATACCAAGATCGTCGCTGAGAGCATATTTGCGGCGTTTAAGAGAGCTTTTAAGCTATATGACCAACAGGAATACGCCATCAATAAAATGCTCAAGGATTTCTTATATGCGATTTTAATGATCGCTTTGGGAGAATAATATGTCATTTATCGAATTTAAGAATGTTTCAAAGATCTATAAGACCGGTGATGTGGAAGTAAGAGCTGTCAATGATGTCTCCTTCTCGATCGAAAGAGGGGAATTTGTCGTAGTACTGGGACAATCCGGTGCCGGAAAGACTACCATCCTTAACCTTTTGGGTGGTATGGATACCGCTACCTCCGGTTCGATCCTGGTCGATGGTCAAGACATCGCTAAAGCCAATGATAAGCAGCTAACGACATATCGGCGCTATGATATCGGCTTTATCTTCCAGTTCTATAATCTGGTACAGAATCTGACGGCGATCGAAAATGTTGAACTGGCCCGTCAGATCTCCAGGGAACCGATCGATGGACGCTATGTCCTGGAACAGGTCGGTCTTAAGGACAGGATCAATAATTTCCCGGCTCAGCTATCCGGTGGTGAGCAGCAAAGAGTTGCTATCGCCAGAGCGGTAGCTAAAAACCCAAAACTTTTACTGTGTGATGAGCCTACCGGCGCCCTTGATTACCTTACCGGCAAGCAGATCCTTAAGGTATTGCATGAAATGTGCAAGACCCGAATGATCACGGTCATCATCGTTACTCATAACAGTGCCTTGGCCAAGATGGGCGATAAGATCATCAGGATGCGCAGTGGCAAGGTGGAAAGCGTTGAGATCAATAACTCACCAATGAGAATAGAGGACATTGAATACTAATGATCTACAAGGATTTATTGCGACTGATAATAAAGACCTTCAGGAGATTCATCTCCATCCTTTTGATCGTGTTTATCGGTACAGGATTCATGATGGGTCTATATACTTCCAATGATGTTTTGCGTCGAAGCGTCGATAACTATTACGATCAGCAGCACTTCTTCGATATCCAAGTCTATTCCTCCTATGGCTTTTGCAAGGAGGATATTGAAGAATTAGGCAAACTTGACGGCTTAAAAAGCATCTACCCGTCCCGCTTTGTTGACGCCTATACCAGCGATGATAATAATGTAACTTTTGTGACCAGGATCGAAGAACTGCACACTGCCAACAGCCAGCTGGAACTGGTAGAGGGCAGGATGCCGATCGATGCCAAGGAGGCGCTCTGTCTTTCGACATCGTCTTTTGGTGCCTATTACGGCATCGGCGATACTGTTTATGTCCTTAATCAGGATGGAGAGCTAGACGATGAACTTAAATACGATGAATTTACCATCGTTGGTCTGGCTAAAAATCCTTTGTTTTTATGTTCTTCCAAGGATACTTCGACCCTCGATAACAAAAACATCGATGCGGTCATCTTCGTACATGATTCCGTCTTTACTTCCGATACCTTTAAGACGGTCTACCTGGAATTTGAAGATTCCGCTTCCCTGGTCTCTTTTACTGATAAATACCAGTCTTTTATCGATGATAGAAGCGAAGAGGTCAGTGATCTTGCCCACGATCAGCAGGACTATTACAAAAACCAGCTGATCGAGGAGTATAAGGCCGAGATCCAAAAGGGTGAGCAGGAGCTCAAGGATAAAAGCGCTAAAGCAGATAAGGAGTTTGCCGACGCCAAAAAGAAACTGGATGATGCCTATCTGGAGATCAAACTCTCCGAGATGACTTTAGAGACCAATGAAAAGACCCTGGATCTTCAGGAAGAGGAACTGAAGAAACAGGAAGCCCTTTTAATAAGCACTGACAAGCAGGTAAATGATGCAATCAAGCAAGTAGAAGAGCAGTCCGGAACCTCCTTTGATGAGACTTTTCAGACAGTTGAAGCTGCCTACTATGCCTATACCGCTCTTCAATACAGCACGGAAAACAGTTCCAGGATCGATGAATCGATTGCCAGGATCGACGAGCAGATCGCTGCTAACAACGCCG
>JAFWFB010000178.1 GCA_017512625.1 Erysipelotrichaceae bacterium | reverse complement strand
TATTAATATGAAGAATTTTTCCGAGAGAATAAAAGATTTTATCGCACCTGTCGACGAGAGCGAGACCGAGCTCGAATTAAGCAGTGAAGAAGCTAAAGCCGTAACCGGTTATGAGAAGGCCGGAAGTGGCAAAGTCGTGATCGATTCTTCGATCAAGATCGTAAACTTTGAGCCAAGATCCTATGAAGAGGCTGAAGAAGTAGGTTCCCAGCTTAAGGAAAAAAGAGCCTGTGTCGTCAACCTGCACCGTCTTCCGGACCGTGATACCCAGCGCATGGTCGATTTCTTAAGCGGTGTGATCTTTGCGATCAACGGTACGATCAAGAAAGTCGGTGACAACGTCATCCTTTGCTCACCGAAGGAGATGGGTGTTAGCGGTGATATCAATCTTAATTCCAATGAGGATTATGATAATTCCGATTATTAACTTGATTAGTTAACTGATTAAGTTTATAATATGTCTGTTGTTGTACCTTTATGGTCTGACAACCGCCTAGAAGAGGCCTTAAATATCCCCTGGATTGCCTCAATAGCGAGTCTTTTGAACAAAGGAGGTAAAACATGTACGCAGTTATTGAAACCGGCGGAAAGCAGCTGAAGGTCGAAGAAGGTTCAACTATTTATGTTGAAAAGCTCGATGTTGAAGAAGGCAATGAATATACTTTCGACAAAGTATGCCTGATCAGCGATAAGACCTGTAAAGTCGGTACACCTTATGTCAAGGGTGCTACCGTTGTCTGCGATGTCGTAAAACACGGTAAGCAGAAAAAGATCCTGATCTTCAAGTACAAAGCCAAAAAGGGTTCTACTAGAAGAAAACAAGGTCATCGTCAACCTTATACTTGTCTGACTGTTAAGAGCATCAATGCTTAATGATCGAGATTAAGGTCAGAAAAAAAGGCGAAGCCATTAGCTTCTTAGAGGTTAAGGGTCACGCCGGGTATGATGATTCGGGAAAAGATCTGGTTTGTGCAGGCGTCAGTTGCATTATGTATGGATTGTGCAATGCGCTTGATGGAATGCCTGATGTAGAGATCGATCTTGAAGAAGTCATAACGATCTATAATCACAGTCAAAGACAGGATGTTAGGAATTATCTTGAATTAGCATTAATTCAATTGGAAACTGTAGCATACAGTTATCCGGATCATGTAAAGATAACAAAGGAGTGAATACAATGAGATTTATTTTAAATATTCAACACTTTGCCTCTAAAAAGGGAGTAGGTTCTACCAAGAACGGCCGTGATTCCCATTCAAAACGTTTGGGTGCCAAGAAGACCGATGGTGAATTTGCTACCGCAGGATCTATTATCTATAGACAGAGAGGTACAAAGATCCATCCGGGAACCAATGTAATGAAAGGTGGAGACGATACCTTATTTACAACCGTTGATGGATACGTTAAATATGAGCGATTAGGAAAAGACAAGAAGAAAGTTTCTGTTTATCCTGCTGCATAATCAACCAAACTGAAAAACAAGCCATATGGCTTGTTTTTTATTAATGCTATAATGTCAGCGTATGGAATTTATCGATAAAGTAAAAGTAAAATTAAAAGCCGGTGATGGCGGCAATGGTCTGGTAGCCTTCGCGCACACCAAATATAATCCTCTGGCCGGTCCGGCCGGTGGTGATGGCGGCGATGGCGGCTCGATCATCTTTGAAGTCGACAGCAACAAATCGACTTTGCTCGATCTGCGCTATCAAAAGCAGATCAAAGCCCGCAATGGCGAAGATGGCAAGACCAGCAACATGCACGGTCAGTCAGCTGACGATGTCATCATCAAGGTTCCGCTTGGAACCGTAGTCAAGGATCTAGCAAGCGATGAGGTGATCGCGGATCTTACAGTCGATGGACAAAGAGAAGTTATCGCCAAGGGTGGAAAAGGCGGCAATGGCAACCGTCACTACGCCAATTCACGCAACAGTGCGCCAGAATATGCCCAGATCGGCGAAATCGGCGAATATAAGGAGGTTTTGATCGAACTGAAGCTTCTTGCTGATGTCGGTCTGGTGGGCTTTCCTTCGGTCGGAAAATCAACATTACTCAGTGTTGTCAGCAATGCCCGTCCGGAGATCGCTGATTACCCTTTCACGACCTTGAAGCCGCATCTTGGTATCGTCAAAGTCAAAGACGGACGCTCTTTTGTCATGGCCGATCTTCCGGGTCTGATCAAGGATGCTTCCTTGGGCAAGGGCCTGGGTCTGGATTTCCTCAAGCACATCGAAAGATGCCGCGTCATTTTGCATGTGATCGACATGTCCGGCAATGAAAGAGATCCGCTGGAAGACTATGAAGTCATCAATAATGAGTTAGGGCAATACTCCTACAATCTTTTGGATAGACCACAGATCGTTCTGGCCAATAAGATGGATGAAGAAAACGCGATGGAAAACTATAACCGTTTCGTTGCTAAATATCCCGATGTTCCCGTCTATCCGACCATTACCCTGATCGGTGAGGGTCTTGATAAGGTCTTATATG
>JAFWFB010000177.1 GCA_017512625.1 Erysipelotrichaceae bacterium | reverse complement strand
TTAAGGAGATCAGCGGACCGATCATTACATAGTCAATAAGGTCTGAGCGACATTGAAATAGACCAATAATGTAAGAGCATCGACGATCGTCGTGATAAATGGGCTCGCCATGACTGCCGGGTCCAGTTTTAATGTCTTGGCAATGATCGGTAAGGTACAGCCGACCAGTTTTGCCAAGACAACGGCGATAAACATCGTCAGACAGACCACAAAGGTGACCTTAAAGGTGATTCCGGCGGTATGCATGAGCATGCCATCGACCAGAAGGATCTTGAAGAAAGTTGCGGTCGCTAGGACCCCGCCACAGAAGATAGCAACTCTAAGCTCCTTCCAGAGCACTTTTATGATGTCTTCCAGTTCGATCTCACCCAAGGACATACCACGGATGATGGTAACTGATGCCTGGGAGCCGCAGTTTCCTCCGGTATCCATCAGCATCGGTATGAAGGCTACCAATGCTACCTGGGTAGCCAGTGCTGACTCGAATGAAGAAATGATCTTGCTGGTAAAGGTCGCACTGACCATCAGCAGCAGCAGCCATGGTATACGCTGCTTGAAGGTATCGAAGACGCTGGTCTTAAGATATGGTTTTTCTGAAGGCAGGATAGCGGAGATCTTTTCGATATCCTCGGTAACCTCTTCTTCCAAGACGTCCATAGCATCGTCGACCGTAACGATACCGACCATTCTATTCTCACTGTCAACTACCGGCAAGACGACGAAGTCGTAACGTGAAAGCATATTGGCGACCTCTTCCTTATCATCGGTCGTCTTAGCATAGACGACGTCAGGATCCATGATATCGGAGATCTTGTCATCTTCATTGGCCATCAAAAGTTTCTTGATGGAGACGAAACCGATCAGCTTGCGTACGTCATCGGTTACGTAGAAGGTATAGAAGTTTTCGATCTCATCAGCTGCCTTACGGATCCTGTCCCTGGCCTCCCTGGCTGTCATGTTCTTGTTCAGGTTGAGGTAATCCGTATTCATGATGGATGCGGCACTGTCGTCCGGATACTTCAGGATCTCGTTGATGGTCCTCCTGGTCGAACTGTCGGTCTGCTGCAGGATACGGCTTACGACATTGGCCGGGAGCTCCTCGATGATATCGGCCATATCATCGACATATAACTCGTCGATGACTTTTTTAAGTTCACTATCACTGAAAGCCTTGATCAGGGCTTCGGTCTGGTCACTGTCCAGTTCGACGAAGACCTCGGCTGCCAGTTCTTTGTTCAGTAAACGGAATAAAACGACGATCTCAGTGGGGCTGAAATCCTCAAAAATGGCAGCAATATCAGTCGCTTCCAGGTGATTGATAGTATTTTTGATCTTAAAATAGTTCTTTGTTTCCAACAGATTGCGGAAATAAGCGCTATCGTATATTACTTCTTCCATAAGTCTTATTTCAGAATATGGATAAGACTAAATGACTAAAGAGCAAAGGATAAAGGGTCCTTTACAGTCTTCTTCATTCAGTCTGGGGTGGTAACCGCTTTGATCCATAAATGCTCCTTTCTCACTTGTATCATAGCACCAAAAAAATGATGTTAGAACCACTAACATCATTTTATATTTATATGATCATTCCACCCTATTCGGTCTCGGTCTGTTCTTTGTAAAGCGTATTGGTGTTGAAGTGAGAGATGATATTCTGTGAGACGCCGACGATCATCATAAAGGACATGGCACTTGATCCGCCTGAAGATAACATCAGAAGCGGAACGCCTGTCAAAGGAAGGATTCCGGTAACACCGCCGACATTCAGGATGAAGTGAATGACCAGATACATGGCGTTGCCAATAAGGATCATCCGATAGGTATTGTTGTTGATCTTAAAGGCATATTTAAACAAACGGTAGATGATCAAAGAATAGGCAATGAATACCGCCAGGAAACCGACAAAGCCCAGTTCTTCGACGATGATCGCCAGGATGTAGTCGGTATTGGCAGCCGGGAAGTTGGAATACTTGCGAAGCGAATTACCGTAGCCAAGACCAAACAGACCCCCGGAAGCAAAGGAGATTAGACCATTTACCAGCTGATAGCCGTTGCCATAACGGTCCTTGAAAGGATTAGCCGCAGAGATAAAACGGGTCAGCTGATAACCGACATCATGGGAAGACAGGAAATTGATGACCGGCGGGCTCATGATAAACAGCAGCAACGCCATTCCCGCAAACACCGCCATGATGATCAAAGCCTGAAAGCCCCTAGCCGGGCGATAGTTGGCTGCCAGAAGTTCGACCATACAGATGCCAAGTAAAACAAAACCGGAACCAAAGTCCCTTTGCAGGAAGATGATGATAAAGACGTAGATGCCAAGCATGTAAAGCTGATACTTGAAATTCTCCTTAAATGGCAAAGCATCATTTTTTATCCGCATGAAACCAAGAGCAAAATAGACGATCATGAAGGTCTTGGCGAATTCACTCGGTTGCAGGGTAACTTCAAAGGACATGATCGGGACCCTGATCCAGGCTCTGGTCGAACCGATGGCCGGGAAGGCCAATGGTACCAGCAGGATCACGATAACGATCAGGGAAAGCATGTTCGCAAAGCGCAGAAAAAGCCGGATCCCGAATTTATTGGCCAGAAACACCATCATTATGTAGCCGGCGATCAGAAATACCAGCTGCTTGATAACGGTGAAAATGACATAGGTGGTATTGCCGATATCGATTCCCATCGAGGCACTGGCTACCATGAAAACACCGAAAACACTCAAAAAGATCAAGGACCAGTGGATATATGCATCACTACCTGCAGGCATCAGCCAGGTACGTTTTTTATTCATAGTTTTATTTTAACACTATGCTATAATTGAAATATGAAAATTAACAACGATACCATAATCAAGGACGACGAAAACGAAAGTATTTTACGTGTACATTCAGAAGATGTGGCCTTCCCGCTTAGTCCTGAAGACGAAGACCTGATCAAGAGTCTTTATAAATATGTTGATGACAGCGGAAACGAAGAGATCGCCAAAGCTGAAAACCTTAGACCGGCTGTAGGTATTGCTGCCCCACAGGTCGGTGTTCATAAAAAGATGCTCGCAATAATCCTTAAGGATGAAGAAG
>JAFWFB010000176.1 GCA_017512625.1 Erysipelotrichaceae bacterium | reverse complement strand
CCCTGGCTGATCTGCTTGATAAGACGCCTAAATTCCCGCTGCATGACATGGACAAGCAGGATGAATTCAAGATCTACACCTATGAGAAGCCGAAAAACTTCGAGGTCATCAATGAAGGAAACGGCATCTATCATATCGAAGGTGAGATGGTCGAAAAGCTGATCACCAACCTGGACTTCAACAATGAAGAAGCTTTGCTGCGTTTTTCCCGTACCATGAGGAATATGGGAATTGATGATGCTTTGCGTGAAAAGGGCTGCAAGAACGGCGATCGTGTCTATATCGGCAATTTCGGATTCGATTTCATCGACGAAGAGTAATCTGTTATAATTAGTCTGTGATTGGCTTTATTAGAGGAAAGGTATTTTCGGTATCACCCGATAATTACCTGTTGTTAGATTGCAATAATATCGGATTCAAGGTCTATTATCCGCACATTGGTCATGTTAACGTTGGTGATGACGTTATGATTTTTACGTACATGGTCGTCAAGGAGGATGATATCTCCCTTTATGGCTTCGAAAACGAGGAAGAACTCAATCTGTTTGTCAAACTGATCAATGTCAATGGTTTGGGCCCTAAGACGGCGATCAATATCCTGACCTACAGCAACTACAGTTCCCTGATCACCAGCATTCAGCTGGGCGATATCGACTATATCAAGCGTCTGCCCGGAATCGGTGCCAAGACTGCCAGCCAGATCATTCTGGATCTAAAGGGCAAGCTGGTCGATGCACAAGTGGAGAAGAAAGAAGATCTTAACCGCTTCAATGACGTGGTATCCGCTCTTAAGTCGCTGGGATACAAGAATTCCGAGATCAATCCGATCATCAGGCAATTGAGCAGCAATCCTGATCTAAGTGACCAGGAATATCTGAGACTGGCGCTCAAAATGATCAATAACCGAGGATAAGATGAAAGAAAGATTATTAAGCGCTGACAATATTGAAAATGAAAACCTGATCGAAGACTCCCTTAGACCACAGCTTTTAAGGGATTATGCGGGACAAGAGAATCTCAAGGCCAACCTGCGCATCTTTATCGATGCGGCTAAAAGGCGCAATGAGTCGCTTGACCATGTTTTACTATACGGTCCTCCCGGTTTGGGAAAGACCACTTTAGCCTATATCATTGCCAATGAGATGGGCACCAACATCAAGACTGTAAGCGGTCCGGCCGTTGAAAGAAGCGGCGATCTGGCTTCCCTTCTTTCTTCCCTGGAAGAAGGCGATGTCCTTTTCATCGATGAGATCCACCGCTTGCCAAAGCAGGTCGAAGAAGTCCTTTACAGTGCGATGGAGGACTTTGAGATAGATATCGTGATGGGCAAGGATGCATCGGTAAGGACAATGCGTCTTCCTTTGCCGCCATTTACTCTGGTCGGTGCTACCACCAGAGCCGGTGATATCAGTGCACCATTAAGAGATCGTTTCGGTATCGTATCCAAACTGGATTACTACAGCGAAGATGAACTGCTGACTATCCTTAAAAGGACGGCCAGGATCTTTGATACGGAATACGAGGATGAAGCATTGGTGGAACTGGCTAAAGGAAGCCGTGGCACTCCGCGTATCGCAAACCGTCTTTTCAGAAGGATCAGAGATTTTGCTGAAGTTTTAAACGATGGCATTATCGATCTTAAGACTACGACTGAAGCTCTTGACCGTTTGAAAGTAGATAAACTGGGTCTTGATGATGTCGATATCCGTTTCTTAAGGGGTATCATCGAACGGTTTAAAGGCGGACCTGTTGGCCTTGACGCCATTGCCTCTGCGATCGGCGAGGAGACCATGACCCTGGAAGATGTCTATGAGCCTTATCTTTTACAGATCGGTTTTATCAACCGTACTGCCAGGGGACGTGTAGCAACCGAAAAGGCTTACGAGCATCTTAGAATCGATCGTCAATCTAATTTATTCTAATTATTGCTGTTTATGTTTGATGTTGATCCTGATTATGAATATAAAAATGTCGATAATATAATCGACTTTTTATTTGCACTTAAAAGAGTAAAGAAACTGAATTATGTCTTTTTAGACAGTAAACAGGGGCTGTTTGAAAAGGCGATCGATTGCCTGATCAAGGGAGAGAACGTGTTTGTGATCTCTTTTAAGGGGCTAAAGCTTAAAGAGATCGCTACGATCTATCGCCTGGCTAAAACGATGCACAGACGGGTGATCGAATTACGAACGGTAATCGATTATTCCTTTTTAAAGATCCTAAAAAACAGTATTAAGGAATTATCCTTAAATCTGACCTTTATAAGAGCCAGGATAAGCAATGTATCAGTGATCTGCATTGAAGATATCGTCGTCAGTATCATGCTCATGATCCTAAACCTTTTCAACGATCAGATAGCGACGATCGAAAGGGCGTTTGAAAGTATCAATGTCTATGTGTTCTGCCTTAAAAGCGGAAGGATCGTACTTCTCGTTCTTGAAAGATCATTGGAATGGGAGCTTACCATGGAATTCAACGACCTGGAGAAAAGGGTCATTTATCGGGAAAACCGGAAGTGGAAGGAAATAAAAAAGATCGAGCATCAAATTACGGAAACTATCGCCGGTGTCAGTGACAGCCGTAATTATTATCTCGATCTGATCATCGAAACGATGGAAAACAATACAGTCGATTCACGTCTGTATTTGGAGATCCTGTCCAAGCTGGAAGGATCAGGATAGCCAGGTTATCT
>JAFWFB010000175.1 GCA_017512625.1 Erysipelotrichaceae bacterium | reverse complement strand
CCAATTCCGGCGATGTCAAAGCCGAAAGGACCCTGGAACTGGTCGACAATTACGGCGCCCTGATCTCCTCGATTCTTATTGGCAATAATATAGTCAATATTGCTGCTACATCGATCTTCACCTTAATATGCATCAAACTCTTTGGTGATAATGGTGCAACCTACAGTACCCTGATCTCGACCATCGTGATCCTGGTGCTGGGTGAAGTCATCCCGAAGACAGTCGCTAAAAGCATGCCGGAGAAATTTGCCATGTCCTTTAGCAGTCTTTTAAGGATCATCGTCTTCCTGCTTAAGCCATTTACCCTGCTGTTTTCCCTGATCGAGAAACTGATCAAGAAGCTCTTTAAGATCGATGAGGATGACAGCTTCAGTTCCGAAGAACTGCTTACCTTAGTGGAAGAGGCTACCAACGAAGGAAATCTCGATGAAAAGGAAGCCGATCTGGTCACCAATGCCATCGAGTTCAACGATCTGGAAGTACGTGATATCCTGACACCGAGAGTGGATGTCATTGCGGTATCGACCGATGAAAGCTTTGAAAATATCCTTAAGATATTCAATGATAATAACTACAGCCGTGTTCCGGTCTATGAGGGATCGATCGATAATATCGTCGGTATCCTCCATGACAAGGATTTTTACTACGCCTTCTATGTTCAAAAGGACAAGCCTAATATCAAGGACATCATGAAGGATGTCGTCTTTACCAGCGCTCATGTCAAGATCAATACCCTATTAAGGGATCTGCAGTCCCGTAAGCTGCATATGGCCGTGGTCATCGATGAATACGGCGGAACCGAAGGTATCATCACCATGGAGGATATCCTGGAAGAGCTGGTCGGTGAGATCTATGATGAGCATGATGAGGAAGAGATCCTGGTCCGCAAGATCAGCGATACTGAATTCCAGATACTTGGCGAAATGGAGGTCAAGGACTTCTTCGAATTGTTTGAATTGAAACAGCCGGAAGAAGACTTCGATTTCGTCACCACATCCGCCTGGGTCATCCATCAGCTGGACAGGATCCCGGAAGTCGGGGATCATTTCCGCTATGAAAACATCGAGGTGACCGTTACCGATTGCGATGACAAGGTCGTCAATGAGGTCAAAGTCATCATCGATCAAGAACAGGATGAGGAATAATAATGCATCAGGAGTTTGCTACAAGACCCTTAAGCATCAATGAAACCTATATATTCGATAAAGATATGAAGCATCATATCTTTAATGTTTTAAGGATGAAGGAAAACGATAGGATCAGGATTGTTGACTCGCTTAACCATCCCTTTATCGGTATCATCGATGGCAATCACGATCTGCTTATCACTGAAGCCCTTGATGGTGACAGCGAACTAAGCATCCGTGTCAAAGCCTGCATCGCCCTGATCAAGCCGGATAAGCTGGCTACCAGTCTACAGAAACTGACCGAACTGGGAGTAAGCGAGATCGTCGTTTTTAGCAGCTCCCGTACGGTTTATAAGACGGATGAATCAAAGCTTGAACGCTACCGGAAGATCCTTAAGGAGGCCGCAAAACAATCCAACCGCAACATTATCCCTTCGATCAGCTTAAGCAGTCTTGATAAGCTTATCGATCATAAATGTGAAAATAACTTCCTGGCTTATGAAAGGGAAGGTTCAAACAAGATCGATTATTCAGCCCTTAGAGGGGATATCTGTTTTGTTATCGGACCGGAGGGTGGCTTTAGCGAAAAGGAAGCCGACTATCTGATCGAAAACGGCTTTAAGCCGGTATCCTTGGGAAAAAGGATCCTAAGAGCGGAGACCGCCGCTTTATATATGATGTCATGCATAGGAGAATTCTATGGCTAAGAAGACTTACTCGATCATTTGTCTGGGTTGCAAGGTCAATGACTATGAAGCCAATTACACCAGGGAGCTTTTAAGCGAAGAGTTTTCCTATGTCGATTATAAAGAAGGATGCGCTGATATCGTCATCGTCTATTCCTGCCTGGTGACTAACGTTGCTGAAGCCAAGACCCGCAAGATGATCAATCAGGCGATCCGTCTTAATCCTGATGCCCTGATCATCGTTGTCGGTTGTTTCGCGTCCCTTAGAAGCGAATATCTAAAAGGAATGGATAATGTCAAGATCATTATTGGCTCTTTCGCCAAGACCAAGATACTGGACTACATCCATGAATACTACGAAAATAAAAAGGACATCATCGATATCGATAGTCCGATCGATCCACAATTCGAGTCGATGCCGATGAGCTCCTATCATACCAAGACCCGTTCCTTTTTAAAGATCCAGGATGGCTGCAACCAATTCTGTGCCTACTGTGCGATCCCTTATGCCCGTGGCCGGGAAAGAAGCCTTCCGTATGACCAGCTGATCGAAGAAGCGAATAAACTTACTGATGATTCCCATGAGATCGTCTTGACCGGCATCCATACCGGACGCTACAGCTATGAGGATTACCGTCTGATCGATGTTCTAAAGGGTCTTTTACAGATCGATAAGGATTTCCGGATCAGGCTTTCATCCATCGAGATAACGGAAGTGACAGATGAGATGATACAACTGATCGCAGATAATCCACGCCTTGTCAAGCATTTGCATATTCCGATCCAGTCAGCCTGCGACAAGATCCTTTCTTCCATGAAAAGGCCTTATGATGTCGCTTATTATCTTAAAAGAGTCGAAAAGATCAGAAGTCTTAATCCGGGCATCAGCATCAGCACCGATCTGATCGTCGGTTTCCCAGGTGAGAATGAAGATGACTTTAAAAAGACCTTGGCCAATATTCGCAAGATCAACTTCTCCTTCATTCACTGCTTCCCTTATTCCCGAAAGGCCAATACCCTGGCTGATACCTATCCGGATCATGTAAGTGAAAATATCAAGAAAGAGCGGGTCAGGGAAGTCCTGAATCTTTCTAAAAGTCTGAAGAGCGAATATGCGGAAACCTTTATCGGCAAAAGGGCCAAAGTCCTGATCGAGAAAGTGGAAGAAGGCCGCAGCTATGGCTATACCGGCGAATATCTCTATGTCGAGATCGATGCGGAATTAGAACACAACAGCCTTGTCGATGTGTTAATAAAAGAAATCAATGGTGATAGAATAAGAGCAGAATATGTTACTGAATAAACTATTTAAAAGAGCGCCAAAGATCGAAATCGAAGCCTTAAGTACGGACT
The DNA here is from genome assembly GCA_017512625.1 of Erysipelotrichaceae bacterium. Next base: position 1,281 of record JAFWFB010000175.1, on the reverse strand, counting down.
CGCGTAAAACGGCTCCCAACTCCGTCTTTTTTGCGTTAAAAGGATTAAGATACAACGGCCACCAGTTTATCGCCCAGGCCATTAAAAACGGTGCGGTAGCCATCGTTTACAGCGAAGATATCAAGAGGGAAAAAGGTATCTACTATCATCGTTGTGAAGATGTCGCAAAGGCCCTTTGTGAAACAGCAAACATCTTTTATGATGATCCGTCCAGAAAGATGCAGGTCTATGGCGTCACCGGTACCAATGGCAAGACCAGTGTCTGCTCCCTCATCCAACAGCTGGTGGAGACTAAGGAGCGCTGCGGCTATATCGGTACACTGGGTGTCAAGATCGATGGTGAGACCTACGATACCCTTTTAACGACGCCAGGCGTCGTAGAACTTAACAAATACCTTTCGATCATGAGGGAGAAAGATATCCATAATGTAGCGATCGAAGTATCCTCGATCGGTCTTGACCAGCATCGGGTCGACGCCATCGACTTTGATGTAGCCATCTTTACCAATCTTACTCATGACCATCTGGATTATCATGGCAACGTCAATGACTATTTCAAAGCCAAGAAGCGCTTTTTCGATATCCTTAAGCCGGAAGCCATCGCCATCACCAATATCGATGATCCAAAGGGCAGGGAGATCATAGCAGATACACCGGCCAGGGTCGTTACCTTTGGCAAGGATGATCTGGCAGATTACCGGATCGAGAATGTCGTGCTAAAAAGCGATCGGACTTCTTTCAATCTTGCCCATGAAGGCAAAGTCTATAAGGTCTCTACCAATCTGATCGCGGAATTCAATGTCTATAATTTAAGCTCTGCGATCATCGCCCTGCTTGAAAAAGGCTATGACTTTGAGCAGATAGCTGAGAAGTGCAATTATATCAAGGGTATCGAAGGACGCATGCATCAGATCAAGTGCGGTCAGAAATTCAACTGCATCGTTGATTTCGCCCATACCCCTGACGGACTGGAAAAGATCTTCCAGTATGCCCGCAAGATCACTGCAAATGGACGCATCATCGGTGTCTTTGGCTCCGCCGGTAAGAGGGATGTCATCAAAAGACATACCTTCGGCCAGTTGGCTGACGAATACCTGGACATGCTCATAATCACTGAAGATGATCCAAGGGATGAGAAGCCGGAAGAGATCGCCAAAGAGATCAAATCAGGCATCCACAATATCAATTCCCTGATCGTTACCAACAGAGCCAATGCCATCGAGATGGCGGTCGACCTGATGGAAGATGGCGATACCCTGCTGATACTGGGTAAGGGTGATG
>JAFWFB010000174.1 GCA_017512625.1 Erysipelotrichaceae bacterium | reverse complement strand
TTATCCTGACCCTTAACTCTTGAGGATCTCATTTATGTAATCCATGCTCAGTTTCGGATTGATGTTTTTCTCCGAACGGATATTGGCGATACCGGCAGCCAAGGCGATATCCATCGTCTTTTCAATGCCCAGATCATTCAGATAACCATATATTGCTCCCGCAAAAAAGCCATCCCCGGCACCTGAAGCATTTACTACATCACTTTCCTCAAACAGTTTTTTATGCAGGCAAGCGTCCTTATCACAGTATAATGCGCCTTGCTTACCTAACGATACATAGATCGACTTAAGTCCTTTAGCAATCAAGGATTTGGCTGCCTTGATGCAATCATCCACCGTCTCTGTCGGCATCTCCGCCAAGACTCCCAGTTCCCTCTGGTTTGGTTTGACACAGAAAAGGCGGGAGACATAAGGCTTGATCTTTAAGGCATAATCATCCGATACCGGATCTAAGAATAGCGGTATCTCCTTATAGGCATCGATCAAGTATTCGATCACTTCCGGCTCAAGCGAAGGATCAAAGACGATCGCTTTGGCTTGTCTTATCACTGCCTCATGGCTTTTAAGATATTCGATGTCCACCTTCTTTAGCACCGACATGTCACACAGGGCTAAAAACATGTCATTGTTATCATCCATTACCTGCATGAAGATCCCTGATGAACTGCCTTCCACTCTTAAGACATCGCTCATGTCGATGTTTCTTTCCTTAGAGTTATTGATGATCGCTTCACCAAAAAGATCATCGCCCAAAGCACTTAGAAGTTTTGTATTAATACCCAAAGCGGAAAGGTTATCCAGAATATTGCGGGTAACACCGCCGATCTGGGTCCTGATGTTGGCGATATGATCGAATTTGATCTTGATCGGAACGCTGCTCTTGCCAAAGATATCAACATTGGCGGCACCGATGCCGATTACATAATCGTTTCTATTCATTACCTTTATTTTAGATCATAATAGCAAATTGCACATCTATTATTCCATTTCCTTTATAATGGTCTTATGAATGAGTTAGCTATTAAGCAATTTGAAAGTCTGATATCCGATACCGATGATGAGATCAGTATCCTTTCCAATGCATCTGCCTTTATCAAGGAACTGATGGATGATACCAACTGGGTCGGTTTCTATCTCAATAAGGAAGAAGTACTATATCTGGGGCCGTTTCAGGGTAAGGTAGCCTGCACCGTCATTGAATTCACCAAGGGCGTTTGCGGGCACTGCGCCACCACCAGAAAACCGGTCATCGTCGAAGATGTCCACCAGTTCCCCGGCCATATCGCCTGCGATAGTGCCTCCAACAGTGAACTGGTCATCCCGATCATCATCAATGAAAGACTCTATGGTCTTCTGGATCTCGACTCTCCTTCCTTTGCCAGATTTAAAAAAGAGGACGAAGTCCTCTTAGAAAAAATGATGGAGGTATTGGCAGACCGTTTAGGTTCTATCTTATAAAATCAAATTCAGCCAGGAAATCTTCGATGTTGTCAAAGTCAAAGTTTTCATAATACTCATCGCTGGTCGAATAGACATAGATGTTGCAAAAAAGCTGGTTATCATCGAAAGATTCCAGACCTCTGATAAAGCTTCGCGTGGTCATATAATAGTTGTAACTTGCCAGATTGACAAGGTTAGTCTCTGATTTTCTCAGCGAATAGTGGATACTGACACTA